>CAZXJC010000001.1:0-6610 GCA_964640885.1 uncultured Pirellulaceae bacterium
TACTTGGATTCTCGTGACACTTCACTGCCGGGCTACATTCATATCTCGACGCGCGGAATCATCGATAACACGGCAGGCTTCCTGGAACCCCAGTACGCTCAATTTAAATTGGAAGGGGTCAAGGCTCCTGATAACCTGGACCTGCCAAAAAACATCTCGAAGAAACTGTACCTGGCCCGTAATGATCTTCGCACACAGCTTGATCAGCAGTTCGCAGGCCGACGAAGGAAGTCTTACATTGATGCCCTGGGATCTTCGTTTAACCAGGCCAGTAAGCTCATGGACCGCAAAGGGCTTTTCGAGGCGGAGCAAGCCCCCAAGGACCTGGCGCGTTACGGGACCCATGATTTTGCCCGCAATTGCATCCTCGGTCGTACCCTGCTGGAACGGGGAGTAACCTGTGTCAAGGTAACCCATCATGGTTACGATTCGCACGCGGAAAACTTTAACTTCCACCTGGAACAACTGGGGGAGTTTGACAAGACCTTTGCAACGCTTCTGGGTGACCTGGAAGACCGGGGAATGCTCGAACACACGCTAGTAATGATCTACTCGGAATTTGGTCGTACCCCCAAGATCAATCATCGCTATGGTCGCGACCATTGGGGCAGTGCCTGGTCGATTGCACTTGGTGGCTGCGGTATCCAAACTGGCGGTGTCGTTGGAAAAACCAATGACAAGGGAACCGAAGTGACGGACCGGGAGGTACACGGTGGTCACTTATTCCAAACGTATTTAAAAGCAGTCGGTATTGATCCGACCCAAAACCACGATGTCACCGGACGCGTGATTCCCATCGGCGATCCTGCCGTTGCACCTGTTGAAGAGCTGTTAGCATGAACGATCAAGAAGCTGCCAAAACCGACAATGCGAAGGTCGAGACTCCGTCGGATCAACCGGTGATCGATCCCAAGCAAACTCATCAGATCGCTGAGTACAAGCATGATCGGGCGTTAACCACTTGCCAACTGGATCCGCAGGGACGATTCCTCTTCACCGGTGCCGAGGACTTGCAGCTCTATCGCTGGAACCTCGCATCGGGCGAGAAGACCGTATTAACCGGGCACCGCAGCTGGGTCCGGTCGATTCGTTTTTCTCCTGACGGCCAATGGTGCTTCAGTGCTGCCTGGGACGGACAGGTTGGCTGCTGGCGAACCGCCGAAGAAACCCCTCAAGCCGTTCGTATGCTGGAGGCTCACCAGGGCTCTGCTCGCTGGGTAGATGTCAGTCCTTGTGGAAAATTACTGGCAACCTGTGGTAATGACAAACTGGTCTGCGTTTGGAACGTGGAAGATGGAAAACAAGTTGCACAATTCAGTGGACACCAAACCCATCCCTACGCGGTTAACTTTCATCCCAGTGAAAAACAGCTCGTCTCCCAGGACTTAATGGGAAACATCAAGATTTGGGACCTGGCCAAGGGCCAGGAAGTTTGCACGATTGAAGCACCGGTCATGACCGGGTACGACACTAAGTTTGCAGCCGACATGGGTGGGGCACGCGACATGCAGTTCCTCGACGACGGCAGCCTGCTGGCATCGGCTGGAATCACGCGGGTCGTTAATTCCTTTGCGGGCCAGCAAGACCCGCTGGTCGTACTCATCGACTGGAAAACTCGTCAAATCCTTCGACATCTGCGGACAGGTGATTTTCGTGGTATTGCCTGGGGTGTCCGATTCCATCCAGACGGATTTGTGATTGGCGCAGGGGCCAACCAGGGTGGCAGTGGCGCCTTGTGGTTCTGGCACATGCCCGACAAAGAGCCACCGGCAGAAGACCAGGCAGCCAGCGCTGAAAAACCCAAGGCTGAGAAACCTAAAGAAGAGACCGACAAGGAAAAAGCAGCCAGGAGCGGTCCTGGAGAAAACCCGGCATTGGACCGCCAGCCATTTCATACATTCAAGCTCGGCAAGTGTGCTCGCGGACTGGATATGACCGCCAATGCCCAGAAACTGGCAGTGGCCCATTCCGACGGCTTTGCACGCATTTACCAGATGACAAAAGCGGCAGACAAAAAGCCGGCCGACGCGACGGCTGAGAAAAAAGCAGATAGCTAGTTGTCGTGGCATTTATCTAGCCCGTACTGATCTGCTCAGATGGCGACCATTCCAAGCCGTTCTTTTCGCCAGCAGCAATCCTCTTCTCAAGGCTCGGCAACCGGGCAGGGACTCCCTATAATCGAGTTCAAGTTCCTCATCTTCAGCAAGGTATCTTTATGGACTTGTCATCCGGCAACTCGATTACGGTATGGATTCAAGATCTAAAGGCTGGTAATGCGACGGCTGCCGAAAAACTTTGGCACCGTTATTGCCAACAACTGACACGTTATGCCCGCCAGAAAATTGGGACCAAAGCTCGCCGGGTAGCTGACGAAGAAGACATGGCGCTGATGGCGTTTCACAGTTTTTGTCGCGGTGTGGCAGACGGCCGATTTCCACAACTTGCGGACCGTGACGACCTTTGGCAAATCCTACTGATGATTGCAGAACGTAAGACGATTGATCATTTACGTGAACAATTTCGCCAAAAGCGCGGTGGCGGAAACGTCCGCGGTGAATCGATTTTTGACACACCGGCCAACGACAATGCATACCGGGGCATTGAGCAAGCCATCGACGATAATGCCACGCCAGAATTCGCCGTCACAGCACTGGACGAATGCCGACGACTGTTGGAGATTCTTCCCAACGAAGAATTGCGACAGGTTGCCGGTTGGAAACTCGCTGGCTGGAAGAATCGGGAGATCGCTGAAAAGCTTGGGTGCGTCACGGCTACGGTGGAACGAAAGCTCAAACGGATTCGCAACCTCTGGTCCGAGGAAGTCTAGTTGTGTCACAGGATCCACCACCAAACGACATGGACGGTTTTATCGATAACCTCTGTGATCGCTTTGAAGCCGCCTGGCAGGGCACGACGCCTCCCCAGATCGAAACGTTTTTGGCCGATGTATCCACCGAGCAGGTTGAACCACTGCTGCGTGAGTTACTTCGTGTCGAGATAGAAGTGTTGGGACAAAAAGGACAGCTCCTGAAAGTAGGGCCCTATTACGAACGTTTTCCTAACCAAATCGCCTTGATCGATGAGTGCTTTAAGCACGGGACCAAGGCAACATCGACAACCGAATCAGATCAGAGCACGGTTGTCTCAACAACTGAACCCGCTGGCCCTGAGGCTAATACTCACAAGCCTTCCATCCAGGGAACCATTCTGGGCAGTGACGCTCTCAAAGTCAGTGGGGCGTCTTTAGCAGGCAAACGTTTTGGTGATTACGAACTGCTAACAGAAATTGCTCGCGGTGGCATGGGAGTCGTCTATAAGGCCAGGCAACTAAGTCTCAATCGGATCGTAGCCTTAAAAATGATTCTCAGCGGAGAATTAGCCAGTGACGAAGAGGTCTCACGATTTCAGATGGAAGCGGAGTCTGCCGCCGGTTTAAAACATCCCAACATCGTGAACATCCACGACGTGGGAGTCGAGGCAGGGCACCATTTCTTCTCCATGGACTACATCGACGGACGGAACCTTGACGAACTGATCCTGGAAAATCCCCTGCCGGCCCGACAAGCAGCCAGTTACCTGCTGGAGATCACTCAAGCAATTGAGTATGCCCACCAGCAGGGCATACTGCACCGGGACTTAAAACCTTCTAATATTCTCATCGATCAGACCGGTGCGACTCACATCACCGATTTCGGCCTGGCAAAACAGTTTCGAAAGGATGGACAACTAACCGGCACCGGACAGCTTTTAGGTACTCCAGCCTACATGCCACCCGAACAGGCTGCCGGAGAACGAGGTCAGTTCGGGCCCCCCATGGATGTCTATTCATTAGGAGCCATTCTTTACGAATTGATAACCGGACGGCCTCCGTTCCGAGCCGAATCAACACTGGAACTGGTCATCCAAGTCCTGGAACTGGATCCGATCGCCCCGCGATTAATGAATCCAAAGATCCCCCGTGACCTGGAGACGATTTGTTTAAAATGCCTGGCGAAAGATCCTCGTCGCCGTTACTCCAGTGCCGCAGAACTGGCTGCCGATCTGGATCACTGGCTTCACGACCGCCCTATTACAGCCCGCCCAGTCAGTTCCCTGGAACGTGGCTGGCGATGGTGTCGCCGCAAACCAGCAATCGCCTGCCTGTCAGTGGCAGTAGCGATAGCAATTATTGCAGGTACCTATACTTCCTGGCGATACGCAGTCCAGGCACGGCACGAGGCCAGTACGGCCAAGTTGGCCCAACAACATGCAACCAGGGGCTTCGAAAAGGCACAAGAATCCGAAAAACAAGAACGGCAAGCGCGCCAACAAGCTGAAACAGCACAGGACCGGGCCATCGCCGGAGAACAGCAGGCTCGCAATGAACAACAACGCGCAGAAGAGAACGCAGAACGGGCGGAGCGAAATCTCTACATAGCCAATATGCTCTCAGCCTATCGGCACTGGCAAGAAGGACGCCCTCAAGATGCACTCAAATTGATGGAGGAAACCGTCCCACAGCCCGGGCAACGGGATCGCCGGGGCTTTGAATGGCATTACCTCCAGCGACAGATCCAGAGCCAGTTCTTTGAACTGCTGGGACATACCGATTCCGTTCTCGCTGTCGCTTTCAGCCCCAATGGAAAATGGCTCGCTTCAGTCAGTAATGACTTGACGATCAAGGTCTGGGACGTAGAGAACCGCGTTGAAAAGCTGACACTCAAAAATGGACACAGCAAGTCAATCAGCAACGTTGTCTTTGGACCAGAAAGTCAACAACTCGCTACCTCCAGCCTGGATGGGACAGCGATCGTTTGGAACCTGGAAACGGGAGAAGCGACCTGTCGGCTGTCCGGGCATAGCGATCAAGTCCGATCCATCCGCTTTAACCCCCAAGGTTCCCGTGTCATTACAGCTAGCGATGATAAAACAGCAAAAGTCTGGGATGCAAAGACCGGCCAATTGTTACTCACCCTCAGCGGTCACGAACTGGAAACGAGAGACGCTGTCTTTAGTCCAGATGGAAAGAAAATCGCCACGGTCTCCCTGGGATGGGGCGATACCCATCTTTGGGACGCAACCAGCGGCAAACGCCTTCGTATGCTAACAAAACCTAATCTTGAACGACTCGAATGTGCCTGTTTCACACCAGATGGGCGATACTTGCTCGTCGGTGAACGCGTCGGCCTGATCCGAGTGTGGGACGTGGAATCCGGCGAACTCTTCGCGACCTATGACGGTCACGTTACAAGAGTTACCGACATCCAGTTCAGTCCAGATGGAAAGTCGTTTATATCCGCAGGTCGTCACGTCGACGTGACGGTTCGTGAATTTCCTAGTGGTCGGATCCTTAGTGACTTGAAAGTGAAAGGAGTCCAAGCAATCAGCCTCGATCCAACCGGAAAATTAGTGGCTATTGGAAGCGATGATCAGAAAGTCACGGTTTGGCCCGTCGGCAAGCCAGCGTTACAGACAGCTGATACGATGCTGACTCAGCATACCGCACTGGTGAATGACGTCACCATTAGCCCTGATGGAAAAACATTTGCTACCGGATCCTGGGATAACACGGTAAGAATTTGGGATCGAGCCAGCAGTCAATTAATCACAAAGCTGGGACCAACGCCGGAGGGCGACTGCTATGCGGTTGCCTTTAGCCCAGACGGAACACGTTTGATTTCTGGCTATTCAACCGGAATGATTCACATTTGGGATGCTCGGTCGTACCAAGAACTGATAGTAAAACAAATCAGCCGTGGACCAATCTATCATGTCGCGTTCAGTCCTGATGCAAAATATTTTGCAGCCACCAATTACAACAACACCATCTCCATTTGGCAAACCGCCGACGGCAAGAATGTTAAAACCTTGACTCACACGCGCAGCATCAGCAATGATCAAGCCTCCCAGATACGAGCAGCCAACTTTAGCCCCGATGGAAACTGGTTAGTCGCTGCCGGTAGCACAGGAACAATTCAAATCTGGAACACCAAATTGTGGCTGCCTTTAAACCAGTTAAGCAAACATAAAAGTCGAGTCCACGCACTTGCCTTCAGTCCAGATGGCAACTACCTGGCATCTGCCAGCGAAGACCAAACCGTAGTCATCTGGGATTTTGTCGAACAAAAAGTAAAACATGTTTGTCGAGGGCATCTCGATACGGTATACGATCTAGTCTTCTCGCCAGACGGCGAAAGGGTAATTTCCGCAAGTGGCGATAAATCGATCAAGTTTTGGAGTGTCTCCAACGGCCAGGAGGTCATGACCCTAACAGGCCACAGCCATCGGATCCGCGGACTCGCCATCGATCCGGAAGGAGAGTTTCTCATTACCACCAGCAGGGATAAGACCGTTCGTCTCTGGGACGCGAGCCCCTGGCTACCAGGAGTTAGAAAATCCCTTGATTAGCTTATCCAAACGGCTTATTCGAGTTCTCGCCGGAGGATGCTAGCAGCGCGTAAAACGGCCCACCCGCAGCAAAAATAACCACGGGTGGGCTGTTGAACAAACACTCTGATCTCAACGATCAACGGTGTTAGGCGCCACCACAGTCACCGCCACCAGCGTCATCGCCACCAGCGTCACAGGAACCGCCAGCGTCATCGCCGCCAGCATCTCCACCACCGCAGTC
>CAZXJC010000002.1:0-3045 GCA_964640885.1 uncultured Pirellulaceae bacterium
CACAGAGTTGACAGGTAATATTAACCGCCGCTTCGATTTCCAGTTTGCCAGCCTTGAGTTTTTGCTGCAGGCTTTCTCCTTCCACCAGTTCCATGATGATGAAGGGACCTTCGGCATCGCGTCCATAGTCGTAGATTTGAACAATGTTGGAATGGTTTAGTGCTGCAATGGATTGCGCCTCAGTGAGGAAGCGTGTCAGCGCTCGCTTGCTGCGGACCATCTTGCCCAGGACGCGTTTGATTGCTACGGGGCGTTTGAGTCGTGTATCAAGAGCACGCAGTACGACGCCCATGCCACCCTTGCCCAGCTCCTTTTGAATCTCGTAACGCTCACTGAGATCGACGGGCGACATGGCATCTCCCGGGTCGCCGGACAGGTCAGAAAGATCCGAGGCCGACGAAAGGGCATCACCGCTGGTCGATTGGTTGCCCAAGCTTTTCTGGCGGTGTGCCTCGAGGCTTTTCTTCCGGGCCCGCCGTGAGGCATCCGCGCGGGTCGCCTGTTCGCCGAGGCTTTTTTTATTTGGACCGGGGTGTTGTTGAGAACCGTCGGGCATGGTTGTGATTAGCAAGAAAATAAAAAGCGACAGGAAACGGGCCTCTCCCATCTTCGCCCTCTTGAGCGATCCGTGCAAGTCGCTTCAGAGGATTTGGCAATCGGGACCAGGAATGACGCTTGGCTAACCCGTGCCCGCCGCTGACCTCGAACACAACTGTCCGGGGTATGGTGGCTTCCACCGCCTCCCGAAAACTGCCCTTGATGACAGGTTCATTGACGCCGTAATCCTCAGTGGTTGTAACGATAAATACCTTGCCGCCTCGGCCCCCTTTTGCGAAGGCACCAAAACCTTGAGCTGAGGGGAAAGCCGGTGTTTTTGTTTGAGCTGAGACAGAAGTGCAGATGCATAAGCTGACTGTCAGCAGAACAAAAGTGGTCGCAGTCTTCATGCTTTTACTCGTCGGATGGTGTCGCTCTTCTTGTTCGCCCATCATCGCTGCTGGTCCGACTGGCTGCAAGTCGTTTCGGGGATCAACTGCCTGGCCATGGCGGACGAGGTGTTGGGGCAAGTATACGATCTGTGGAATGGTCGCGACCGGAATAGGATTGAGGTCGTCCGTTAGTGAGCCAATGGTTAAATTCTGCCTAGCTGAGCGGCCCATGACGTTGAGTCTTTGAGTCAGATTTACTGGCCGATCGGGTTGATATTACTGGACTCAATATGCTGACGCTGCTAAGTTTAAAGCTTTGAATAAGCGAAGGAGTTCTTCAAACCCGGCTATCTGGCCGTGGTTTTAGCGTGTCGGTTAATATTGAGGGGAATTAGAATGCAGTATGAAATTGAAGAATTAGGTGTCGGTGGAATCTTGGATCGCGCAGTAACGTTGATGAAGAACCATTTTGGTTTGCTGTTCGGGATTACATTGGTTCTTTTGATTCCCTTTACGTTATTACAAAGTTTTCTCATCCTTGGCGTGATGCCGACGATTCCGGCGAATCCAACGGCTGAGGAGGCGGCGGCTTTTACTGCAGCAATGGAATCGCGTGGTCTTTCGGTGTTGGCGATATCACTTCTCGCGGCCTTTGTTATTGTCCCGATTACGAACGCAGCTGTAATTCAAGCGATCGCTAAGAAGTACCTTAATGAGACGATTTCCGTAGGTGACGCGATAAAGGGGTCATTTGGGATCGTGGTACCGTTGCTCGTGACCTGGTTGTTGCAGGGTTTGGCAATCATGGGTGGTTTGATTGTGTTTATTATCCCAGGGATTCTTTGCGCTTTTTGGTTTTGTCTGTCAAGCCATGTGGTTGTCATTGAGCGAGTCAGTGGCGTAGCCGCGCTCAAGCGGAGCAAAGGGTTGATGAAGGGTAGCTTTGGTACAGTTTTCGTGCTTATGTTTTTGATCGGTATAATCCAATATGCAATTAATCTTTGCGTATTGTTCATTCCACAACCGCAACTGAGGGGTATTGGACAGGCGGTATTGCAGGCGATTGCAACGATTTTTTCAGCATCGGCAATGGTCGTACTCTACTTTTCCTGCCGATGTAAGACTGAGAATTTCGATCTGACGAGACTCGCCGAAGCGGTCAACCAGGAGTCTTCCGGTGTGGCAGCTGGCGATAATCCGTACAGTCAACAATAAACCTGGCTAGTTAGGCGATTTGATGGCAGTACCGGCATCCGCGCTCCCCAATCCGGACGTTATCCGTCGGAAGGCGGAGGAAGTGATACAACGAGCCGACTATGGCTTGGATCCGATAGACGTTCCTAACGACATGATTGCGGAGTCTATTAGGAGAATCCTGTGGTCGCTGACGGAGCCGCTGCGATGGTTGTATGATTTGACCGCTGGGCTTTCGGAATGGTTGCGGTGGGTGATTGTCATTGGCTTAGTGATCATTTTGGTCCTGCTGGTTGTTCACATTATTTACACGGTCACGAAGGCCTTGACTGGGACGAAGCGGGTTGTAGTGCGGGAATTGCCCGGTCAGCGGGAACGTCTTGATCCCGAGTCCCTGGAGCGTCAAGCGGACGAAGCATTGGCCCAGCATGATTACATCATGGCCATCCGTCTTTTGTTTCAATCTGTCTTGTTGCGGTTGGAAGCGCATGAGGGGAAAAAGTACCGTCCGGGAACGACAAACAGAGAATACCTGAG
This sequence comes from uncultured Pirellulaceae bacterium, assembly GCA_964640885.1. Classification (GTDB taxonomy): domain Bacteria; phylum Planctomycetota; class Planctomycetia; order Pirellulales; family Pirellulaceae; genus JAZADA01. The sequence continues at coordinate 2,661 of CAZXJC010000002.1, forward strand.
GCGTTATCGCAAGTCACCGATCTTTCTGTCGATGAAACCATTCGTCGAAACGATTGATGTCAAGTGGTACGGTCAAGGAACGTGTTCGTTGGAAGATTACGAACTCTGTCAACAGAGTCACCGGGATATTCGACGAATCACTGAGGAAACGGAATATGCTGACGACACGTAATGTTGTGACGGCGACAATAATCGTTGCAATAGTCTCAGTGGTGGGTGTCTGCATCTCACTCCTGGGAGCACCCGACAGTGATGGGTTGGGAGCCGATACGTTTGGGACGGGGACGCATGGTCAACGGGCATTCTTCGAGGTGCTTTCCGAATTAGATATTCCCACCGAGCGATTGCTGCTGCCACCTGACACGGTACTTCATCGTGCCATAAC
>CAZXJC010000003.1:0-3141 GCA_964640885.1 uncultured Pirellulaceae bacterium
GCTCGCTTCTGTAATATCCCCTTCTCCTTGGCCAACGAGCCGCTGGCTGCCGTCCTCATTGAGGACGATGGCATCGAGTAGCAGCTTGTCGTTGTCGACTCGGCCCCAGGTTGCAACCGGGGCCAGGCAGCCAGCTTGCAGCGTAGCCAGCACTGTTCGTTCGGCTGTCACTGAAGCTGCGGTCGTCGGATCGTTCAACTGTTGCAGCAGTTCCTGGCTCCGTTGGTCCTGGTGACGGACTTCGATTCCCAGAGCCCCCTGTCCAACAGCGGGTAACATTTGATCCGCTGAAAGTACTTCACTAATGCAATCCTGCAATTCCAGGCGCCGCAGGCCGGCTTCTGCCAGAATTAAAGCGTCATACTGGCCATCGGCCAGTTTCTTGAGTCGTGTATCGACATTCCCGCGAACTCCCGTGACTTGTAAGTCGGGTCTCAGGTGCAGTAGCTGAGCTTTACGGCGCGGACTGCCAGTTCCAATGCAGGCACCGGGAGGTAACTGTTCCAGTCCGGTCGATGAGGAACTGACCAGTACATCCCAAGGGCTTTCGCGGACGGGAATTGCTGCCAGGCTTAATCCCTCGGTCGCCTGTGTTGGTAAGTCTTTCAGGCTGTGCACAGCAAGATCAATTTCGTCTCGTAACAGGGCAGCCTGGATTTCCTTGGTAAACAGTCCAGGTGACCCTCCTGCGGTCAGGGGACCGGTTTGCTTGTCGCCGGTGGTCGAGATCAAGACGATAGATACATCAATCCCCTGGTGCTGTAGCTGACTGGCGACCCAATCGGCTTGCCAACGCGCTAGGGCACTTCCTCTTGTTCCTAAACGAAGTGGTTGGGGAGAGGACATGCCGGATGATCTACAAGAGATGGAAAGAAAAACTGGCAGTTATGACTGGCTGCTTTCACCGGCCAATGGTGACTCTGCAGTGGTTTCGTTGATGTTGGTTTTGAGAGCGGCGGCCACGTGTTTCTTGACATCCACTGACGGAGAATTGAGCTGGCTGGCAGGCACGACCACACCGCAACTAACGACAAACTGAATTGCCTGGTCGATCGTGATATCGAGATCAATGGTTTCGCTCTTGCGAACCGTAATCGTAAAACCAGTTGCTGGCATCGGTGAGGTAGGCATCAGGACACTTAAAACGGGTTCAGCAGCGACATTTTGCATGGTCAGCATACTTTCACCGGTGACAAAACCGACCGACCAAATACCTTCACGTGGATATTGAACTGCCACCACGCGGGTGAATTCAATGTCACGCTCGGTAAACACAAAGTCAGTCACTTGTTTTACCGACGAATACACGGTTCTGACAAATGGTAAGCGTTGTATGAAACCCTCTGCCGAGCGCAGGAAAATTCGTCCGATGCGGGCTGCCAGTAGTTTCCCCAGCAGGTAGAGCATGATCAGGAAGAACAAGATAAACGCTGGAATAACGTACTTGCGAGGGAGCTTCGTTAGCTGAACGTATTGATGGTAATACTGTTCTGCATTGGCGGTGTTGAGGGCCAAGTTCCCCGGGTTTTTCCTGACGGTATCCCGGACCTGGTCCGGAATCCATTTGCCACTGGGGATTTGTACAAACAATTTGCCGTTTTGTTGAAAAGTAATCGTCTTGCCGTCACTACCCTTCTCAACGAGGGCATTCTTCTCTTGGCCCAGCGGCACCTCGTCAACAATCTCTGCACTTTGCCAGACGATGATGCTGCGAGCTCCCCATTCGACCGGTTCTAGAATGTATCGCTGGATTGTGGACCAGGCCCAAAGAAAGACGACCAGTGTCAGCAGCGGTGGTAAGAACACACCCAGGCCACTGAGGACCGCCCGGCGAAATGGCTTCGCAGCTACTTTTTGGGGGTTAGAATCGTTCACAACGGGAGCTCGGTAGAAACAAGAATCGGTTGCTGGTAAAGCAGTTGGCGAGAATTAATCGTTACAGGCATTTTTCCATCTATTGGCCGCCTTGCAAGATGGCAAGGCAGAACTTGACGGCCGTTGAGGGGCGAAATGTGAAAAACTCCAGAATTACCGCGAAGATTTACCATTCATAGCCAGCGACTTTTGTTTTTTTACAAGGATTTTATTTGATAAAATCTGGTCAAAATTAGTATTGTCCACGTGCCAATACGACATTGGTGACCTTCCGGGCCCCCGCTTTGTGAAGAAGACGAGCTAGTTCATTCAAGGTTGCACCACTGGTCATGACATCATCCACCACCAGCACATGCTTGCCTCGAACTTGTCGAGGTTTCCTTACTGCAAAAGCATTCGAGACGTTTCGAAAACGCTCGGCTGGTGAAAGCGTCCCCTGCTTGCTGGTGTATCTCCGACAACGCAATAACGTAGGGGCTACTGGTAACGCAACTTGAGAAACAATTCCTCGTAGCAGTAAGTCCGTACCCTGGACACCACGCTGCCATCGCCGTCTCCAGTGCGTTGGTGTGTTGGTGACCAGCTCAATTTGCTCAGTTTCCAGCAGCGGTCCCAGTTGTTGACCCATCAAGGCCCCCAGTGCCAGCGTAAAGGATTCCTCAGTTGAGCGTTTCGATCGCAAAACGGCTTCACGAAGTGCTCCACGGTAAGGGCCCAGTGCCAGCGTGGCAGTGAACCATAGTTTTCGCTGATGGCAACTTGGACAGTTAGCAGGCGCGAGCACTGATTTTTCGGGACGGCATCCTACGCTAAAAAATAGGCCACAACGGGGGCAACTGGGTGCGTGCTGAGGTAACAGAGAGGCTTTACAGAGGGTACAGAGCTGGAACGGCTCTGTTGTCTCCTGACACGGTTCTCGACAGCCAGCACAATAGACCGGGAAAACCAGGGCCTTGGCTGCTTGCCAGCCACGATTCAAGAAGGCTAGCTTTTTCTTTCTGACGTCGTTTATTTGTCGGATAATTTGCCAGTAAAAGCGGGGACGAGGCAACGGTTTGGCTGAAAGTCTCTTCTCCACCAGGTGGCTTACCCCATTTATCTTGACGCATTTCATGAAACTGACTTATTGTACGCAACTCGCACGTCAAAACAGGTAAATCTATGGCTAGCAGGATGCTTTGATGGATAGGCAGCCAGGGTTCAGTAATCGAGCTGCTTGGGCCGCTGGGCAACCGCTCAGCGCTCTTATGTCGCAGGCTCTCGCGC
>CAZXJC010000004.1:0-2876 GCA_964640885.1 uncultured Pirellulaceae bacterium
TTTGCGTTGGAATATTCGTGGGTAAGTGCTTCGTTTCAGAGATGAAACATTGTCAGCATTGAAGTGTGTTGACGTCTATTCGTGCTGCGCTTCGTTGAGATTCAGACACGCTTGGTTGTTGCTCAGATCACCGAAATACAAGAATGCAACCCTTTCATCGCGTCGCCTCCACGTTGTCTTACAATCCCAGCTCCTTTAAATCGCCTCGTGCTTCGTCAGCTTTGGCTTGGCCCTGTTCGCCGCCTTCGGCCGGCTGCCAATACAATGCTGGAAGCTATGACGACCATCAGGGATCGATGAGCAGCAATCAGCCCCTAATACTCTGATCGCCGGCGGCGTGGGAACTCATGACTTGAGAAACTGCCGCCGATCTTTCTATGGGATCACCCGGACGATCAAGATCGCGTTGATACAACGACACCTACGACTCGTGGTAAAATGGCAGTTTCGATAGAGCTGAGAAGCATCGTACGTGTATTCAGGGATGAAATGAGATTCACGAGCTGTCTTCGGGCACGTTTGTCCATCCTCATGGCCGCTTTGGCGATGTGGATGGTTTTCACGGCCATGGCATCGGCTGCCGATTCTGTCGCCTCGAAGAACGGCGACCAACTTGGCCAGACGCAAAACCTGACCATGATGATCGTCTACGCGACCGTTGCACTCGTGTTCTCCTTCCTCTGCTCAGTCGCCGAAGCAGTCGTACTCTGCATCTCGCCATCCTACATCGCCAATCTAAGAAAATTGGGAAAAGAAAAGACCGCCGGCCTACTGAGCAAGATCAAGACCAACATCGACCGATCATTGGCCGCAATTCTCACGCTGAACACAATCGCGCACACGCTGGGTGCAGGTGGCGCTGGCGCCGAGGCTGCAGCCTATTTCGGTGACAAGTACGTCGGCATCACCATGACCGTCTTGACGCTGTTAATCCTGTTTCTGTCCGAGATCATTCCCAAAACCCTGGGAGCGATCCATTGGCGATCTCTGGCTCCGATCACAGGCCACTTCGTTCAGTTGCTGATCTGGGTCCTGTTTCCGCTCATTCTCATCTCGGAACGTTTGACTAAGTGGCTGAGTGGCGGCAAAAGCCCACACCAATTCAACCGTGATGAGTTCACGGCGATGGTCGATGTCGGAGCTGAAGCGGGGCAATTGGATGCCACGGAGTCGCGGATCCTGAATAACTTATTCCGATTTCCCCAACTCTATGCAGAGGACATCATGACGCCGCGAACCGTGGTCTTCGCTATGCAGCAAGACTTGACGGTGAGCGAAGTCATGAAGTCACATCCGGTGATCAGCTTCACTCGGATTCCCATTTATGCGGACAACCGAGATGAGGTGACAGGCTTTATTGTGAAAACAGATGTGCTGCTCGACCAGCATAGAAACGGGGGGAAGTCTAGACTTTGCGATCTCAAGCGAGTCATCTGCGGAGTGTATGAAAGAACACCGCTTAGTAATGTGCTAGAAGATATGCTTAATAATCGGTCGCACATCATGCTCGTGGTTGACGACCACGGTGGCATGGAAGGGATCGTAACACTGGAGGACGTCGTAGAGACCCTGATCGGCATTGAGATCGTGGACGAATCTGATACAATCGACGACATGCGGCGGCTGGCGCGTCAAAAGTGGGAAGAGCGCATGAAGCAGGTCGGAATCGACGTGGGGAAACCGGAGCAAACCACAACTTAGGCGTCGATCAAGGTTCCCACTGACTCGAAGCCCGCCGGATCTCTAAGCGAACTATTGCGATGGCAGATCTCATACGCAACGACTCGATCACTGTCACACTCCACAGCACTCAAAGATCGATCCCACCGTGCCGTCATCAAGGGCATGGAAGTAGACACTGGTCGTGCTGATGCATTCTCGCAGTAGCGGCACCAGATGCCACACCGTTGGCGGTGAGTTCCTCTGCCCCTAGGGTCAGTGCATCTAGAGCAAGAAAGTAAGGCGGAGTATCGACAAAAACAATCTTTACTGAGATTCGGCATCGGCGATGCTGAATTTAATCGCAAACAACCGCGACCTTTCTAGTTGTGATGACGTGAGTTCTGTTCTCATACGATGTAAGGATCACCGTCGAAAGACGTCGGAATAATACTATCATTATGCCAAAGGAGATCTGATATATACGTGGTATAGTATGCCAAGGCTGGACGTGTTGAAGCGATTTTAGATTTGATAGAGGGAGCCCGGTCGTGGATATGTATATGCCAATGATTTCAGTCGTGCCCAACGCGCCGTACTTTGACGTTCAATCTCGAGGCATTGTCATGCGTTACCTTGGAATCCTGATTTGTTTTCTGCTGTTTTTTGCCATTGGCTCTCCTGTCGCTACCGCGACGGTGGAGACGCTCATTTTTGAAAACTTCGAGGATGATGCTGTCGGCTCCAAGCCGCCAAAAAATGAGGGGCAGCCCGGCACATGGCAACCCGGCTGTGAGATCCTTGTTGGTGCTACCAAGCCATCCGAACCGTCTAATTTGCGATGCGGCCTGTATCAGAATCGCGATGGCACCAACTCGTATCACATGAACGGGTACTTGAAGTCCAGCCGCAAGATCACAGCCGTTGGTGAGAAGGTGCATGCCGAAATTGATCTTAGATTCGCAAACGGGTTGATCGCGTTTGGTATCGCGACGGATGCCACTGCCACCAGTCCCACTGTGCAAGCCGAGACAGCGCTGATTTTTCTCCAGTTCCAGCACGCCACCAATAGTCTCAATAAACACCTGCTCGCACGCGACTCAAACAACGCGTTCGCTGATCTGGGCATCAAGTTTTATGAAAAGAATAATCCCTTTCCAGAGGGTCAAAGTTGGAACAAAATCGTCATTGACTACATCGTCGGCGACTCAACGGCC
>CAZXJC010000005.1:0-2967 GCA_964640885.1 uncultured Pirellulaceae bacterium
GGTAATTGCATCGAGTCGCGGCAGCCCTTCGATTAGCTGGTTAAGTTGAGCAGCCAACTCTGGTGTGAGCGTTGCCTGATCCAGTTTGTTGCCGATGCGAAAGTGTCGGAACTCAGCCTGAGTGGCTCGGAACTTGGCCAGTCCCGCCCGGCCAGTCGTGAAACCCTTGTCGCGGGAAGAAAGAACTAGCTTGTCGTTGACGTAACAATGGAACTGATCCTTTTCGATGCGTACCCGCAAGGTGTTCCACTCACCGGGCCGATAATGTTCGCTAGGCTGATCGTAGAGGACTTGCCAGGAAAACACGTCCGAACCCTCGAATCGCGTGAGTCGGATTTTTCCGCTGGAAGGGTAGAACCCGTAATGCTTGTTTTCTCCATCGGCATGGAAGACCAGTCCAGCGGCTCCTGATTCCTTGTCCATGCGAACCGCGACGGCTACCTCGTAAGGAATCTTGGGGATTGGCGTGGTGGACAGGCACAAGGACCGGCCGGCAAAACCGCGTCCGGTGTCCCGAACCAGGATGCGTCCTCCCCGTTGTCGCCATGTTGCTCCAAATAGCGGGTTCCAGTCACGGGAATCAATGATGCCAATAGTCATCCAGCGATCAATTGGGACAGGATTGGGTTTCTCCAATAGTGCCTGCAGCATGCGCACGTCAACAGCGAAGCCGAGGTTGTCGGTCACTAGTGATTTCATCGTGACGATACCGTGGACATGTCCTTGTCGATCGAGAACCGGACCACCGCTGTTGCCCGGTTCAATCGGAATAGCCAGTTGTAACATGGTGCGGCCGTCAATTTCCCGTATGCCGGAATTGACGCCACTTACCACGCTATGTTTGAGACCGTGAGGATTTCCCATGACCACGATCGGCGCCCCCTTGTTGAGCTTGCTTGGGTCGCCAAGGGTAAGAGGAGGCAAGTCCTGTTCAGCGACGCGAATGACTGCCAGATCCATTTTTCGGTCAGAGGCATGGATAGCGGTTACTTTTAACTTGCGGCCGTCAGCCATCTCGACTTGAAAAGGCCTGGCATCACCGCTCACGTGCAGATTTGTAGCAATCAAGCCACTCTTGTCGACGATAAAGCCAGTGCCAATCCCTTGCGTGCGGCCGTCTCGGCCCGTCGTGCTAATGCTAATTAGTGATTGGCGGGTCTTGGCCGCAATTTCTTCCACGTTCAACGCGTCGGTTGCCGCAGCGTCAGGTTGCTGCGCAAATCCGGTACCTGGTGCTGACAGCAACAAGCAGGTGACTAACAGCAACCCATGGCCGATAAAGGGTGTTTGCCGCATTCGAAATCCTTTCCTGTTGATCGTTTCAAACTTTCCGTAACTGCGTTGGCTAGACGGAGTGTCCTGCGAGAGAGGGCCGATAGTCCAAATGTTTTTTTGTCCAGGCTCTCGAACTTCCCTTATTGTAGGGCTGTTTGGGATTTTGATAAGCCGAAGCTCTCTTGCTTGCCGGGTCCGCGAGGAATATTATTAAAACTGTTAGCAGAGCTCAGCAGGGTGGGGACCAGGCATTTTGAGCTCGCCCAACCCATTCCAAGGTACCATGTTAGCTACCTGGGAGGTGACTGATGTTCCCAAACCTGCTCATTGACCGTCTTCGCTGCAGTGGAGTTCTTCTGCTGCTAATACTCCTGTTCAAGGCTGGGGTCCCTCGTTCTGTAGAAGCGGTTGAGGTTGCACAGCGACCGCTCGAGCAAACGGCCCTTAGAGATCTACTGGAAAAGGGATGGAATGTATCCTTGGAAGGATATCAGCAAGCACGCCATCAGGTGCACCAACTTCAGCTGGTCACTCAAGCAGATCATCGGCTCGAGTATGCCAGGTTGCTCATTGAGTTTAAGCAACGTAAGTATACGGAGGCGGAGAGATCACTTCAGGCATTGTTGACGCAGTACCCAAATTATTTGCCTCTCTGGCGCGCGAGGATTTGGTTTTCAGTTTTGACCCGCAAATACGATGGGGCGCTGGCAGAGGTTCAGCAGCTTGGGCAACTAGTGGCCCGGGGAACATTGCAAACCGATGCGCCCCAAGGGGCAGGCCTGGTACCGGCGCAGGTGGACGATGTAATTCAGCTGGTCGGTTGGACCGGCCAGCTAGTTGGATTTATTGAAGGACCTGCTAATGGGACGATCAATCCGGTTGCTCTAAAACAGCAGCGGACGTTGCTGACGCAGCGTTGGAATGAAGGTCAGCGTAAAGCGTTCGAGCAAGGACGACAGGCTGTCCTGGAGCTATATGCAGGACGGCAACTGGCGACCGAGCAGTTGGCAAAAGATTCGCAGGTCGAGGTGCAGAAACGTCTGCAGGAGTTAGGCCGGAAAGAGCAGCAGATTCTCCGGGATCTTAAGCAACGCCGGGAAGAGCTCAAGGAACAGAAGAACGATTTGCGCAATGAATTGCGGGACCAACAGCAGCTGTGGGCCGAGGAAGACAGACCCTTAACGAATAGCCTGTGGCGTCTTGATGGGCAGGCAGATATGGCCTGGCGGGGCAGGAGCTACCTGTCGTCTGAACTGAACTGGCTTCAATTGCAGTTGGCCAGTGAGGTTGACCCCATCGTGATTCAACAGTTGCTGCTTCGTATCGACAGGTTGAATGGCCAGCTGTATTGGAGTGACAACGATCTCGCCTCCTTGCAGAATCAGTCCTGGAATGTACAGCGGACACGTGTCGATTTGTACTGGCAGCACCAGCAAAATCAGCAGCTGGTAAACCGGCAGTTAAGCGAGTCTCAGAAATCCTTGGAGAACGTGGATCGAAAAGAACAAAGACTAGATACCACGATGAACCGAGAGCGTCGTCAGGCGCAGGCTAAGACTCGCAGGGTCCGAGCTGCTGAAGCGAAAAACGCTTCGCTCAAATCTTACCTGGCGTTTCCGTTAGAGCTGGAGAAGATAAGGCTGTTGAGTTCGTTTTGACTTGCCAGCACCCTGGCAAACTCTCTTGACTGGC
>CAZXJC010000006.1:0-3114 GCA_964640885.1 uncultured Pirellulaceae bacterium
ACGAAAACGTTGGGACGCGTAAGAAACCAGTTTTGGCAGCACGTCCTTTTCCTCATGACGACTCATTCCCCAGTGGTCGTTTAGCAACCCCGCGCGCATCTGACTTCGACGATGACGGCGATCTTGATCTGATCGTCAGTACAGGAGAGAACATCTACAAGTTCACCAATGTTGGCACCGCCACCAAGCCGAATTTCAAATCGCCCAGCGGTCCCATTACAGTCCCGTGGGGAAACACTTCCATTGGAACAAGTGCATTTTACGATTGGAATGGTGACGGAAAACTGGATCTCATTAGCGGGTACACGGTTCGATTGAACTCGGGGGATGGAAATCCTTATCGTTGGTCTGAAACTGTGAATGTTTTGCCAGCAGGAGAGCAGATTGCGCACCCCTCAGGAATTGGCGATGACTGGTTCTGGCCGAAACTGGACGATTTCGATCAGGATGATAAAGTCGACGTTCTCTTTGGTGACTGGTATGGAACGATCTGGTTTCATCGCAATCTATCCAATGGCAATAACAAGAAATTTGATTTAAAAGGCTTCCGCTTGAAGCTCGAAAGCGGAAAACCTTTGAAAGTCGGCCCTGTCAATCAAGACATTGGAACAAATTTCGACGCGCTCCAGGGAGCTCGAACGGTCTTCACCGTGGGAGACTACAATCAGGATGGCTATCGTGATTTAGTCGTCGGCGACACTTTCGGAATCATTCGCTATTTCGAGAATGCGGGCAGAAAATATGATCAACAGACCGATCCGCGTTTTCGCGAACCAGTCATAATCGGGAAACTTGGTATTCGTGGACTGGTGGACAGTTGTGATTGGAATAACGATGGACAACAGGATGTGATCGCCAGTGCTGCGAATGGAAATGTCCGTGTCTTCTTGAACCAGGATATCGAACGAAAGACTCGGTTTGCCGAAGGCTTTGATCCCGGCTTACCTCCGATTGAACAGCCGCGTACGATCGTTGCCGATATTAACGGAGATGGTGATGACGACCTTTTTCTTATGAGTACCCTTGGTTCCTGTTTTGTTGAACGGTCGTTTCTGTCAGGCGGTTACGCAAAAGCAAAGCTGATCCTCTTCGAGCAGAAACAGGATAGGTAAGTAAGGCCCCCTAACCGAACTGTGGGAGACTGCTTTCCTGCCAAAACCCTTGCAGACGCCGCCTCAGGGGGCGAAGATGGGGACTGTCCGGTTTTAGCAGCCGATGGCAATCTTAAGGGTGAGCAAAACTCCTGCATTGAGTTAACGGTCCAAGGAGATACCTAAATGGAAAAACAAGCAGATCTAAGCTGCCTCTCGTGCAACAGCGACCGTATCGTGGTTGGTCAGGTGAACCTGCATCGAGCAGGGAAACCGCATCCATTGAGTATCGTTGCGCCCGCATTTACACCGAACGAACTGCAAAAAAAACACATGTGGCCACCAGGATTGCGGATTGAGCCAGAGTCGGGTGCTTGCCTCTGTGTGGATTGTGGCTTGGTGTGGACTTCCGTCCACACCGAAGACGCTGAAAAAACACTTCGCAAGCATGGCAGCGATGAATTAAAATCCCGGCTTGGTTGGGAAGATTAGAGCTCCGCATTGCTGCCTCCACCGCTCCCACACCGCCCGAGGACAAGTAGTCCCTAACCGACCAGCAACATGATCTGCCGCTGGACGGCCTTGTCTTTCTACCAGCAGACTCGCGCTCGTTTTTGGCGTGGCGCAGTACAGCATTAGGGCTTTCGTGAGAAGCAGCGACACTTATTTTTCGAGCGTCTTAAAACATGCCCTTGCGGTAGTTGACGGTTCAGCGAGTCACTTTTATATTCCAACCTTTCCTCGAGAGGAAAAGAGCTTGAAAAGATACATTCTGCGGTTCCTTAGGAGAATCACATGCTTAACGACAATGAAATTAAAGAACTTGTAAGTGATTATGGGCCGCGTGTGAATGAAGGCAGGACGATCAGCCAGATCATTGCCGACAATGAAATCCCCAAGCTTGCGGGCGCCACTGTACTGGAAGGGAAAGTCTCGGATTCTGTTTTTAGCGACAGTCTAAAAACAAAGGATGGAGTTCCGATTCGCTTGATGTTTCGTGGGAACCGTATTTCTACTCATGATGTCAACCGTGGTGCGATTCCTTTTAAGGATCAAGTTTTAGCTCAGAATCATGACCACATGCTCAACCTGGTGAAAGATACCCTGGGTTCATCACAATTTGAAGTTGAGGGGTTGCTGCCATCTTCGACGGTCATTCCCGCCGAGAATTTAAATCTGCTCATGGTTGAAAATGTACAGCGTATGTACATGGCCGAAAGTTCGACATCCACTTCGCTGTTTCAACATTGGCTGAAAGCAAAAGAAGAAGGATTGTCCGAATTTGAATATGCCGGACATGAAATTGAAGTCAATTCACTCAGCCCGAATGGCAAGCTTCCCTATCTCATGGACACTCCTTCAACTAAGGATAAAGTTGATCGAACCATCGATCCGTCCTATTTGATTGAGAATGGAGTTTGCACTGCAGGCCAGTATCAGCGTCTTCGTAACGCATCGATTATGGCGTTTGGAATCGTGTCGCAATGTTTGCGTGAAAAAGGAATGGTGTTGGTTGACACGAAGACAGAGCATGGGGTCAATTCCGCTAATCAAATCGTAGCGGCGGATGAACTTTACACGATGGATTCGTCCCGCTTCTGGAAACTGACTGATGATGGCTCAGTGATGGAACGCGATGGCAAACCGGTTTCCTTCTCCAAGGAATTTGCCCGTGGCATGGTCAAGGATACAGACATGCAGTTTACAGCAGAGCAAAGTAATGAAATTGGCGTTCGCTATATCGTTGGTTTGCAACACTTGACAGGCCAAGCTTTTGAACCGGATCTGCGTCCACGTGATCAGCGGATCATCGAGTCGACCACCTTGATCCTGGATGCGTTGACGTAGTCGCGGTAAAGACGCGGAAAAGGCAGGATGTTCGGCGGATGGTATCCGCGCGGTTGCGAATGCGAAAGTTACCTGGGGATGCCCTGTGAGCGGTTGCACTTTCAGCCAGCCTCAGTTGCCTCCCCCCGGCTTTGGTGAGAGCATGCGGTTTCTCATGGAAACGGATCAATAGTTC
>CAZXJC010000007.1:0-3705 GCA_964640885.1 uncultured Pirellulaceae bacterium
GTGGATTAGTTGTTCGCGTACGGGCGAAAGTGCTGGGCGGTTATGAACCCACGACTGACCGCTGGCAAGCTATTTTTCAGAACGCTTTGTCGCGTGATAATCTCTGGATCAGTGCAGCCGAACACCAGGCACTAGTGCAGGGCAAAATTCCGCTCAGTTTGCAGAAACGAATCGCTCGTTTTCACCTGGTTGATAACACGCGTGGTGAGCCGCCAATGTGGAAAGAAAATGAAATTCGCAATCTGAAAATGACAGTTCAGGGGAATCGAATCCAAGGTCAAGTTACCTTGCGAACTGACAGTGGGAATCGAGGTTTTCAAGCGGATTTATTTGGCGTCCTGGAAGTGAAGAAAGACAAGGTGGTCCGTCTGGATTTGATCGTGCGGGGAGATTTCTGGGGAGAAGGTACCTATACGCGTAATGCACCCAAGGGAAAATTTCCGCTGGCGATTTCTTTTGGCCTGGCTGACGGAACGGATGTGGCTGATCGGATACCACCCAAAGGTTCCCGGGGCTGGTTGCCCGGTTATCTACGCTAGTTCCGCCCGATGTTTTTGCCGCGGGCACCGGCCGGAGGACGTGACTGGGAATGTCCGTGGGGTGAAGCTCCGGCAGCGGCTGGATCGTGTTCCTGTAACCAACTGCGTAAGGGTACATCCCCCGCCTGCGGATCGTAACTACCATTGGCCGACAGTCCATCACCCAGCAGCTGCCGCTGAATGGGATCCAAATCTGGATAAAGTTGTTCAACGGTCATGGCGTCTTTAGGCCGGAGCCAGCGATAACTGTAGCCATACCAGATGACCTTGCGAGTGATTCCAGACGTGTTGCTGCTGCGGGTGTGCCAGACGCGTCGATCCAAAATGATCGCCGAACCGGCAGTCACGCAAAGCGGCTCGGAACCAGCAGGATTAGACTGGCCGTCATCTGGGCAGTCGAGCTTGTTTTGCAGATGTGAGCCAGGAACAACCAGGGTGTTGCCATGATCTGGCTGGCTCACATCGGTAAGGTAGTAACCAATCTTTACGGACAGCCGTGGTCGCGGATCCGATTCGATTTCATCATTGACCCGCATGCTATCCTGGTGCCAGGCGACACTCCAATTTTGAGCTTCGACATTGTCGCTCGGTGTCACGTCCAGGTGGGAATGGTAAAGGTAAATGTTCCAGCCCAGAATGCCCCAGATCTTAGGCAACGTGGTCCGGTGATCGACGAGTTCAATGAGCGACTCGTCTTCCGCAACAATGTCGGTTACTGACAGCAGGTGGTTGCCGTGCTCCGCTGTCCGTTCCCGCTGATCCACGCGATCAACCACATCGACCAGTCGGGCCGTAGTTGTCTTGTCCAGGGCATTGGGAATGACCAGGTAGCCATCCCTGTTGAAGGACTGACGTTCTTGATCCGTTAAGACATGTGCCAGGCAGTTAGTATCCATGATCCTATTATTTTGGCGGCAGCTGGCGGTAGCAAGAAGTAGGGGATCGCTAGTCGCGGTGTTTTTTCTTTCTGCGACGGCATTGAAATAGGGGTTTGCCCGAGAAACCACGATTGATCCTGCGCGATTTAACCTCGATACTAGTAGTTCGAAGGCCATTTTGTTCCAGTTAGATGGCCAAGCGGTTAACTTCTTATCGACTTGGGTTGAGTATCACTGATGAACCGGCAGTTTTCAGGACGTTCCTTGATTTGGCTCGGCGGATTGCTGGGCCTGTTCATTTTCGGTCTTTGGAGCCCGGTACTTAGTGCGGATCAAAAAACTCCAGTTGTCGAGATCGAGTCTGGCAAACTGACTGGAGTGCTTTTGGATGAGCCAGCTGGCTTGGCCGTTTTTCGCGGGATCCCCTATGCCGCTCCCCCGGTGGGCGAGTTGCGCTGGCGACCACCTCGTCCGGTAGCGGGTTGGGATGGGGTGCGAGCTTGCGATAAGTTTAGTGCCATTTCCTGGCAACGGCGCAAGAGCAGTTCCGCGATGAGCGAAGACTGCCGCTACCTCAATATCTGGACGACCGGCGCTGGTAAGGCAGACAAACTTCCGGTCATGGTCTGGATTCATGGTGGTGGTCTCAATAAGGGTTGGGGGCACATCTCGATGTATGATGGCAGCCAGTTTGCTCGCCACGGGGTGGTGCTGGTCAGCATTAACTACCGTCTTGGTCCGCTCGGTTACCTGGCTCATCCGGGGTTGTCAGCCGAATCGGATAAAGGTGTTTCTGGAAACTATGGGTTCCTGGACCAGATTGAATCATTGAAGTGGGTTCGGGAGAACATTGAAGCTTTTGGTGGCGACCCGGAAAACGTGACCATTTTTGGTGAATCGGCAGGTGGTACTAGCGTGGCCGTACTGGCTGTCTCGCCATTGGCTCGCGGCCTGTTTCAGCGGGCGATACTGCAAAGCCCCTGGATGTTTGGTTTTACATCCAGCCTCGCGGAACCCAATACGATTGATTTAAAGCGGCCGACCGGATCTTTTCCCAGTGCCGAAGCGCTCGGCACCAAATGGGCCAGTGGTTTCGTTGAAGGTCGGGGACAGGAGGCGATTTCCAAACTCCGCAAGATTGATGCCAAGCAGCTGATCGAGGCCGGCTCGTCCAACACTCGCGTGACGGTTGACGGCTGGTTGCTTCCTGGCCATCCCACGGAATTGTTTGCCCAAGGGAAACAGGCGGATGTTCCCATGATGATTGGAACGACCAAGGATGAAGGGAATTATTTTATTAAGTACGTCGGTTCCAAGTCCCGGGAACAATTTGAGCAAAAGTTAAACGGTTTCTATGGAACTGCTGGAGGACAAGTCGCCAGCTTGTATCCGGGTGAAACCGAGAAGGAGTTAACCGCTGCCGGATGTCTGTTTTGTACAGACTCCTGGTTCTTACAACCCTCAAGGAAAATGTTACAGGGAATGCTCCAGGTAAAATCACCTGCTTACCAGTACCAGTTTGCCCGCTCCAGTAAATCGTATCCCTACCTGGGTGCACCTCATGCGGTGGAACTGATTTATGTCTTTGATACGGTCAATCGGAAGACAGCGAGTAAGGCGGATCGGAAGCTGGCGGAAACGATGAATCGCTGCTGGGCACAATTTGCCAAGACCGGTAATCCTAATACAGCCGGTTTGCCTGAGTGGCCCGCCTATACGATGGAAGGTCGTGAGTACCTGGTACTCGATCACGAGATGAGACGGGATGCCAGGTTGCGAGACAAAGCTTGTGATGTGCTGGATCGGGCAAGTAAGGCCGTTTACCGGCAACCGTTGAAGAAATGAATATTTGAGAAGTGTTCGCTGGCCCGGTTGTAGCCTTACCGGCTGTGGTAAGTTGCCGGACAGGGAGTGAACCATGAAACGAATTCACCTGGTCC
The DNA here is from genome assembly GCA_964640885.1 of uncultured Pirellulaceae bacterium. GTDB lineage: Bacteria > Planctomycetota > Planctomycetia > Pirellulales > Pirellulaceae > JAZADA01. The sequence goes on from CAZXJC010000007.1 coordinate 3,358, forward strand.
TGCTGTTACTGGTGCTTGTTGCTAGCGCCACCGCCTGGTGGTGGAGCCACCGCACCCCGCAGCTGTCTGAACAACAGTGGCTGGAACGGGTCAACACGGCGCTGCAAGCAGAGCAACTGGACGAGGCGACAGAGCAGGGAACAGATGCCTTAGACCAGTTTCCCAACTCCAGTAGCCTGCGGTGGCTGACCAGTCGTGCCTATTATCAGCGGAATGAATTGGATAAAGCACTCGACACCTTATTGCCAGTCGTGGATCGCCCCGGGCCGGAGCAGGCACGGATTCTTTTTGCAGCGGGTGAACTGGAAATTAACCTGGGGCACGGTGATGATGCCGAGCGCCATTTGC
>CAZXJC010000008.1:0-28337 GCA_964640885.1 uncultured Pirellulaceae bacterium
ATCACGTGAGAGTCCCGATTTTCCCTGCAGCAACGGGACGAAACTTAATCAATCCACCTTGTTCAGTGATTTCCGTTTTGGATAAGTTGCGGTGATCTGCATGATGGTGGGAAAGTAGTCGATAGTCATCACTGGTTCGTCGCAGAGACTGCCGGCCTCCGTCACGCCTGGCCAGAGCACGATCATCGGAACGCGGACGCCCCCCTCGAAGGCGGATCCCTTGCCGCGACGCAGTGGAGCGTTATCAGTGATATTGGTTTTCTTACCTAGCCGCTGGGTCAGCCCGCCGTTGTCGCTGGTAAAGAGGATGACAGTACGATCCGCGATCTTTAGTTCGTTAAGCTTCTTGACGATTCGACCGACGCTTTCATCCAGGCTGTGGAACATGGCGGCGTAGGTGGCGTTGGTATGCGTTGCACCCGGGCGGACACGCGCCTGGTACTGGCGAACGAGGTCTGGTTTTCCCTGAATGGGTGTGTGGACCGTGTAGTAGGCGAAGTGCAGGAAAAAAGGTTCGTCCTGCCAGTTGTCGATGACCTTGAGCGCCTGGGTGGTAAGGTGATCGGTGAGGAACTCTCCCCGCTTTGCCTCGGGAAGATTCATCTTGTTGGGCAAGAAGTAACCACCAGACGGTCCTCCGCTGAGCGTGCCACCGACGTTGATATCGAATCCCTGGTTTTCGGGCATGTGTCCCTTGGAACCGAGGTGCCACTTACCCACATGGGCAGTTCGATAGCCTCGTTTCTTGAGCGCTGCGGCAATCGTTGTTTCGGATAATTCGAGTCGCTTGTTCCAGTCAGGTATCGAGAGGATTTCCCAGGGGCGGTTTTGTCCGGCGATCCAGTCCGTGAGATGGAGGCGGGCAGGATACTTACCGGTCATCATGGCGGCCCGGGTTGGGGAACAGACGGTGCAGGCAGCATAGGCGTTGGTGAATTTCATGCCGCGGGCCGCCAGCTGGTCCAAGTTTGGCGTACGGTGCAGGTCACTCCCGTAGCAAGCTGGTCCATTCCAGCCCATGTCATCGGCCAGCAAGACGATAACGTTCATTCGCGGGGCAGCTTGTTCAGCTGCTGAGAGCAGGCCAGCGCCAATTATCATCCAGAGACAAAAAAGTCCACGAAACAGATTCATGCCGAGCCACTTTTGAACAATTAGAAGTTTTCCTGGTTCTTCCCGCGAGCTATTCAAACCTCGGCAAGTGGTTGAGTCGCATCTCCAAACTTGTCCAGTCGGACTCCCATGCGGGCCATCATGCTCAAGTAGAGTCGGCACATCTGGCGATCTGACTGCCCGGAATAGTCCAGGTTCTGACCACCGCGGAGTTGGCCACCGGCACCGCCGAGCATAACGACCGGCAGCTTCGTTGCTTCGTGGTGCCCGGTCAGCATGCTGGAACAGAGCATTACCATCGAGTTATCGAGCAGCGTCCGTTCGCCTTCCTGGATACTGTCCATACGCCGGGCGATGTAGGCCATCTGCTCGAGGAAAAACTGGTTTACCTTGAGCCAGTCGTCGGTATCGTTGTGCGAGAGGAGATGGTGAATCATGTAATCGACACCGATGTGCGGGAACCGCAGTGTGCCGTGATCGTTGTAGAGCTTGAGAGTACAGACTCGCGTGGTATCGGTCTGGAAGGCCAGCACCAGGATGTCGCACATCAGCTTCATGTGGTCGACGATGTCTTGTGGATAGCCATCCTTGGGGCGGGCGATGTTGGGACTGGACAGGGTTGGTCGCCAGCCCTGCAGTTCTCCGCGCTTGCCAGCGCGCTCGATCCGCTGTTCCACTTCGCGGACCGAGTTGAGATATTCGTCCAGTTTTTGTCGATCGAGTCGGCTGATACCCCGGCGCAGGTCCTTGGCATCGGCGAGGATTGCATCCAGTACGCTCTGGTCTCCCTGCTGGGCCTTGTCCTTGAACAACTGGTCAAAGGCGAGGGCAGGGTAGACCTCCAATGGAGTCGGCGTGGTCGGGCTGCTCCACGAAATGTGTGAGCTGTAGAGCATCGAGTAATTCTTGTGGACCGATGGATTGGCCTTTTCACATCCCAGTACGAGACTGGGGAGCTTTGTCTGGTGTCCGATCCGCTGAGCGATGACCTGGTCAACACTCGTCCCGGAGCGAATCGTTCCGCCCGAAGAGAGGGGCGCACCGGAGAGCAGGTTCCCGGTCTGGGAGCTGTGGATATTTCCTTTCAGGGCTTCCGCGTTGTAGAGACCCTGGATGAATACGAGCCGATCGCGAAAATCATTGAGCGGATGAAGTACCTTGCCCAGTTCCATGCTGGCACCACTCCCCTTGGCCCACCATTCATGTCGGTGGAAACCACAGCCGGCAAACAGAATCGCCATCCTTGTGGGGGCCTGTCCTGCTGACTTGCTGGCGGAGGTTTCATCCCCCCAGGCAGGCAACGATTCCATCCACGGGAGTGCCATGCTGACACCGAGACCGCGGAGAATAGTACGACGAGAAATTTTGTTAGTGGTCATCTTTGCGTCTCCCTGGTCGGGCTTAGCCGGTCTCTTAACGCTGGCCTGATCAATCTTCGAACGGGCTCGCAACCCCTCGAATCTTGCGAAATTGGCTGCTGGTCACAATTGTTTCCACTGCTGTACTGAATCGGAAACCGTTGGCTGTTAGTTTAGCATGCATTTTATCGAGCAGTAGTTCATCTGACAGCTGCAATTCACGACCGAGGGCAAATCCCAGCAGTTTTCGACAGAATTGCCGAACAAAGTCGTCTTGGCGACTGGTAAGCAGGTACAGTCGTAAACCATTGAGAAAGACAATATTTGTGACGTCTGCAAGCTTTGAACTGGTATCGACTTTGCTGGATCGCAGGCGACCGATGGCGTCGTATTGTTCCAGCGCGAAACCGAACGGATCGATCTTGGCATGGCACTTGGCGCAGGCGGCAACCGAGCTGTGCTGTTCGATCAGTTGCCGTGCTGTTTTGCCGGTTGGTACGCTTTCGGGCAGTTGCGGTACATTTGCCGGCGGGCGGGGGAGCCGTTCGCCAAGTAGGGTTTCGTAGACCCAGTTGCCCCGCAAGATCGGGCTTGTCCGAGAGGCGCCCGACTGGCTGGCCAGCAAAGAGGCCATTCCCAGGACACCACCGCGACCCTGGTCGCGTACCTGGTTGACCCGGCGCCACTCCGGCCCCGTGATTCCGTCCATGCCGTAATGCTTTGCCAGCGACTCATTCAAGAACGTGTGGTCGGCATTGAGCAGGTCGAGGATGGAACCATTATTGCGGAACATGTCGCTGAAGAAACGGACCGTTTCTTCGTACATGTCGTGCCGCAGATTGGCGAACTGCGGGTAGAGTTTTTCGTTCTTATCGTCGTTTTGATCGAAGTTGCGCAGGTGCAGCCACTGGCAAGCAAACTGGACGGCCAGCCGTCGAGTGCGAGGGTCTTTCAGCATCCGCTGCGTCTGTTGCTGAAGTATCTTGTCGGAGCTCAATTGTCCTGCATCAGCTGCTCGCCGTAGCGAGGCATCCGGGAGGGAAGACCAGAGGAAATAGCTCAGCCGGGTAGCCAATTCGGTACTGCTTACCGCCACCGCATCTTCCCGCGGGCCTGCTTTCTCGCGGCGATAAAGGAATGCTGGGGAGGTCAGCACGCGTGCCAGCGTCAGGCGAATGGCCTGCTCGTGTGCGATTCCCGATGCCCGTAATCGATCGTAAAAATCTCGTAGGGCATCTTCTTCCCGTGCTCCGGGAACATTTTTTGCCAAGGGTCGTCGCCAGGCTCGGCTGGCAAATTCCATGACAGCCTTCAGGTGAGCAGGTTCGGTTTCCACTAACCGCTTACGAAAGAGGTCGGCTCGATCATTGATTGGCTTCCGCATCGGCTCGAAAATTTTTACCAGGTCCGGGCGATCCTGGGTAGCGAATTCAGAGATTTGCTCAAAGGCCACTGTCAGTGCGATAGGTGCCTGTGCAACATAGAACAATTCATCCCAGAGCCGGTCGAGTTCCTTGGCCTGGGCCGTGTCTAGCATCAGTCGCTGCAGATGGTCGTCTTCACGGAAGTAGAGTGTCATCGTAACAACTTCGTCAACTGGCACGATTCGCGAGTAACAAAGGGCTGGTGGAAAGAGGTTACGGAAGTCAGTCAGGGCTGTTTCTATTCGGCTTCTGGCTGGGCCCTGCTCGCTGACGAGGATCGGCAACAGGGAAGAAAGATTTCCCGCTGCGGGCTTGGTCCGAGAGACCTGCACCTGCACGCTCCCCTGGCCGGAGGTTGTCTTGTGTAATTCTGCTGCCACGACGAACTCTGAGCCGCCGACCAGTGCTGCTGGAACTCGTACTTCCAGTACCTGCGGGGCTTGCAGGCAGAGGCTGGCTGGATTAATCGCCTGACCGTTGGGGTGTTTTCCGAACGTTTGGGCTGGCGTAATGATCCCAGGAGTTTTGCCGGATCCTGGTGAAGCCGCAGGCTGAATCAGGGTCGTCCATTGCAGCGGACCAGTCCAGCTTAGAACTTGGGTACGCAGCTTGCGATCAGGCTCAGCCAGCACTTCTACGATTCTTCCGGTCAGCAGTTTCTCGACTGCCCGGGCCAGGCGGCTCGTTTCAACGGCTGGCTTGGACTCCTTAACTGCGGTACGCCATTGGGCCAGTATGGAGCCCGGGACTAGTACCGACGCTGGCTTGGAATTGTTACCCGTTGCGCAAAAGTGCCACGTTTCCGCGTTGCCATAAGAATCGGGCAGGGGATTGGAATTGAGGACTCGGTCCACTACGTCGGAGGCCAGGTCCCAGTTGCGGTTCTTGCCACCGATCTCTGAGAGAGTGAGTTCGATATGAGTCGTGTCACAACTGTGACTTTGGTTGCGGGAGTTGACCACCAGCGATACCACGTCGCCGAGGTGAACTGTGAATTCACCCTTCGGCTGGAACGATGCTTTGCCGCCATTATCAAACTCACCCTTCGCCAGTGTTACTGTCCCGGATTCGGAGAGCAACTCGAGACGCCAGGCGGCACCGTTGCCGCAGACGTCATCCACGTCGGCAACGAGTCCCTTAATTTGGATCTTTCCTTCCAGGGGACTGCGCCAGTGGATAACTGCTTCCTGGGTCGGTGAGGGGTGCACGGTTACCCCACGGGCCGGAACGGTTAACGTCAGGAAGCTGATATCCTCCTTGGAGCGGTTGGCCAATATGTTGGGAGTCTTGGTTGGTCCCCAGCCATTCACTTCCGCGTGGCCATGGACGCGTGCCTGCTTGTTGGTAAAGTGTCCCTTGATATCGCGTTTTGATGGTCGGCCGATGCCAACGAACCGCGACCATTGCTTCAGCAGCAGTGGGTTGAGCTTATCTTGTTCGGCGATCTTCTCGAGTGATTGTTCCGAGTCTGGGAGTTTTGCCAGGGCTTCGAGATAGGCTGTTGTGCGGGGAAGTTCACGGTTGATGATTTGCTGGACTTGCCCAATCAGACCAGGAATGTCCCGCAGCAGGATTGGTGGATGGGTGCGGCCAGCTGCATCGGTCTTGAATTCGAAACGGGGTTGTTGCCAGATAACATAATCCTGCTCACGCCCATCCGACAGGTCATTGGCCGAGAGGTAGATAGTTAACGTCGAATCCTCTTTGGTTGCCGCTAGTGGCAGCCGTACTTGTTGCTGCGCGATGATGGGAGAGACCGGTTCCATCCAGATCTTTTGCTTGCCATCCCCGGTTAACTGTCCAACCGAGTTGAATTTCCACAATTGCTTTTGTGCCTGTTCGATGATGCTGGCGAGCTTAGGGGCATCTGCCGGTGTGGATTGTTGCCACTGATTGCGGAGGTTATCTAGCAGTGGTGAGTTGGCAGCTGCGGGCCTGGTGGCCAGTGTTTTCCAGAGCAATCCCAGGTATTTTGCGTTGAGAGCGCGTTCGCGGGCCACCATGGGGATTGTTTTGAGTCCATTTTGCAGGGCGGTGCGTTCTTCCAGCGTGGCGGCAAGATACTGGGGAAGTGGAATTGCACCTCCCCGATTGGAGAGTTTGCCTGCTCCGCCAACGGTGACGAAGATGTCTGTTGAGACGGTAAAGCGATCGTAGAAGGTACGAATGGCGGCCAGGTGTTCGTCGGTCCAATCCCGTCGGGAGTTGCCCGCGGAAAAGTTGATCCCGTTTGGCAACAAGACGGCGTGTGAGGCGACCTCTTTTGCTGCGTCAAGATACTTGATCACGAAGGAGGGCGACATTGACTGGGCAGCACCAGCGTTAATAAATCCCTCGCCGGCTGCACCATCGACGGGGAACTCCCGGGTTGGCTTGAGTGATTTGACTCCGGTCAGGTCTTGGACCGTGTAGTTGTACTCCTCGTTGTTGAGTCGTCGCAGGATAACTGGTCCAGGATCACCGGCGCGGCGCCGAATTTCCCGGTCAATCACCTGCCCGGTCCACTGGAGCAAGCTCTGTTTTTGTTTCGTGGTGAGTTGGGGTTTATCCTTGGGTGGCATCTCACCATCGCGCAACATCTCGATCACTTTCCGCCAGGCGGTGAGATCATGTTCTACTTCTTTGATCGTAGAAAATCGCTGCAGGTCGAGTTCGCCTTTTTTAGCTTTTGTACTGTGGCAATCGAGGCAAAACTGTTTTACCAGGGGCAGGATGGTTTGCGGGTACTGGCGGTCCAATGCCTGGTCAGCGGGTTGGTTCTGGGCGAAGAGCAGTGAGCCACTGACGAGCAGGAAGACGGCTAACGCTCTAGAGCAAATCGTGATCGGGGTCATGGGTGAAATCCGGGTGTCAGGCATACAAGTCACGGATCGGTTGACCATGGTCGATTTCCAGGCGTTTGCGTCCTGGAATCGCCAGTCGTCTGCCATCGAGTCCCATCAGGTCCAGGACCGTGGCGTGCAGATCGGTGACATAATGTCCCGGTTCAAGGGCATGAAAACCAAGCTCATCCGTGGCGCCATGGACATAACCAGGCTTAAGTCCTGCTCCTGCCAGCCAGACTGTGAAACCATGGGGATGATGATCTCGCCCGTCGGTTCCCCCGCCTCGTTCTTCGATGGCTGGGGTGCGTCCGAACTCGGTGCAGAAAACGACCAGTACATCGTCGAGCATGGCTCGCTGTTTAAGGTCCTTGATGAGGCCAGCGATTGGCTTGTCGACTTGCTCACTCATCTGGGCATGCAACGTTTTCAGTTTCTTATGGGAATCCCATTTTCCGTAGGGAGTGGGATAAACCTGGATGAAACGCGCGCCTCGCTCAGCGAGGCGACGGGCTGCCAACATTCGCTGACCAGCAACCTTGGTGGTCGGATTGTCCAGGCCGTAAAGCTTCTGGGTGGCGGCAGTTTCCTGGCTCATTTCAATCGCCTCGGGAACGGCTTTCTGCATACGAAAAGCCAGTTCGTAGGAGCGAATACGGGCCCGTAGATTTGAATCATCGGGGTATTCAACCTGGGCCAGTCCATTGAGTCGGTTGATCAGTTCAAATTCGTTCCGCTGTTCGTCGGCCAACACCTGCGGACCACGCTTGCCGTAGGGAAGCGGGTTCTTGGGGTCCAGTGCCAGGGGGACTCCTTCATGTTCCGGGCCCAGGTAGTTGGCTTCGAAACTTTTGCGAGTGTCTGCCCGGGTGGGACCCCCCAGTACGACGAACTGGGGCAAGTTGTCGTTGATGCTACCAAGTCCATATTTGACCCAGGCACCGATGCTTGGTTGTGTTTCGTCCAGTTTATGCCGCCCGGTATGGATCTGATTTTCTGCTGCGTGATCGTTATCGGTCGTCCACATGTTGCGAACGAAGGTCAAGTCGTCAACGCAAGAAGCCAGGTGGGGCCACCAGTCGGTGACCTCGATCCCACTTTGGCCATGTTTCTTATATCCCACTTGCATGGGAAAGATGGTGGCATACTTGTCCCTTACTTTTTCGATTACGCTTCGGGACCGCTCGTCATGAAGCGGTGACTTGAAGGGGTCATTAAAAGGTGTTTGCTGAAATGTCTTGCCGGCGTACTTATTGAGAGCCGGTTTTGGGTCAAAGGTTTCCATCTGGCTGTAACCGCCGGAGAGGAAGACCCAGATGACTGTCTTGGCCCGTGGCGGATGATGGGGCTTGCCGCTGGGTGGGGCCCATGTTTCTTTCCCACGTACGATACCATCCTGTTGTAACAGGGCACCAAGGGCCAACCCGGTAAATCCCATGCCGACGTCGGCCAAGAACATGCGCCGGGGTGTTTGGCAGCAGCCTGTCGAGTGTGGAGGTTTTTGTTTCATGTGTTTACCTGGAACTGGTTGTCAGTTCGGCAGACCTAATGAATTGTAATAAAGTCATGGTGACTAAACAAAGTGCGAACGAGACTTTCCCGGGCCCGCCAACGGGGATCGCTGGCCGGACCGATGCTATTTTTTGTCGGTTTTGCTGGCGGGCTGGCGGGCTGCTCGGAATAAAGGGTCCGCTGGCGAGCCAGGAATTCAAGGCAGAGCTTGAGTTCTTTTCCGGTCGGTCTCCTGGAAAGGACGACCTCGTAAGCGGCGGTCACGAATAATTTGTCATCCGCATCGGCTTTCAAGGTTTTCGCGATGTGCTGCGTTGCTCGTCGGCTTTGTTCGATTGCGAACTGGCTGTTGACCAGTGCTAGTGATTGTTGTGGCATTACTGAGTTGTCCCGTCGGTAACAGCCGTTGGGATCAGCCGCGTTGAACAACCCGAGCATGTTGATGCGTCCACCATCTTCTGGGTAACTGCCAAAGTAGAGACTGCGTCGTGGTACTTGCCTGGCCTGGTCAGTTGCAATCTCCGGACCCCCCAGGGCGAGGTCCAGGTTGCCCCCGACCGCCAGGATGCTGTCCCGGACTACCTCAGCTTCCACGCGGCGGTTGTCCATTCGCCACCAGTGACGATTATCGGCATCAATTTCCAGGTTGGGTCGAGTGTTAGCAGAGATCGTGGTGGTCATCTGGTAGACACGACTTGTGACAATCAAACGATGGATATGTTTCATATCCCAGTTATGCTCCATGAACTCTACGGCCAGCCAGTCGAGTAGTTTTGGGTGGCTGGGCAGTTTTCCACCACGGCCAAAATCGAATGTGGATTCCACGATAGGCCTGCCAAAGTGACGCATCCAGATGTGGTTCATGGCCACCCGCGCAGTCAAGGGATTGGATCGGTCGGTCAGCCAGTGCGCCAGTGCCTGCCGTCGACCAGTGCTGGTCTTGGGATAGTTTGGGCCAAAACTCGTGTAGGCTGGTTTGGCGGGCGGACTTGCGACCAGTTGCTCGTTTTGCGTAACAAGCTTGGTCGCAGACTTAAGTTCTCCCTGTAGCTTCTTGATGGCAGCCTGGCCCTTGGTGTCGCTGGACTTAGTTTTTGCCCGGGCTTCGGCCAGTTGTAACTGGACTGATGCCACTTGATGCTTTGCGGTTTGCAGAGCGAACTTGTGCTCTGCGGCGCTGGCACTGGTAATGGCCTCTTGCAAGGGTCCTGGATGTGCTGAATCTTGAAATTGCAGGCGATCTGCCGTTAATCGCGCTTCGATCGCGGTTAACTCTGCCGCTGCCATTTGTTGTTCCAGCTGCGCCAACTGAAGTGGCCGCTGCAAGCGAGCCAGTTCCAGTTGTTGGGCGACTAATTGTTCGGACAGTTGTTGGGACTTGGGATCGGGGGCCGTTGCCCGGAAGTGACTGGCAATTGTTTCAACAGGGAGCATCGTCTTCCAGACGGTAATCTCGTCGATTAGCCCCTGGAAGCGAGCTGTACTGTCGACATCACCGATGACAAAGCGATTGTCGGTCGGTTGCTGTAATTGTTTCCAGGTTGAGAGTTCCTTTTTCAGTTCAAAACGTTTTGATTGCAGCTGGCGTTTAGACCCCAAGTGGGTAACTGTTAGCAGCAGTTCGTCCTTACCTAGTTGGGCAGCCACTCCGTAGACCTGCTTGGTGTTGAGTAGGAGCGGTTCGTTTCCCGACCCGCTACTAAAAGAATGCTGATTGCCGTCCTGGTCATAAACCAGGCACGAAAGTTCACTGGTCTGCTCATTGATTCCGCGCAGCAGTAGAACCCATTGCTGCTCAGAACCGACGATAACTTGCCGGTAGTTTGTGCTGGTCTGCTGTTGCTGGACGACCGCAGTCACGGTGAATTCAGGACTTTTGCGCAATGGTGGGATCGTTCCCTGCAAGTAAACGGGCTGGTTGGCCTGGTTTAAATTGAGGGCGGTTAGATTGGCCGCTGGCCGGCCTAGGGCCGGCTTGATTTGTCTTCCCTGGGCTACCTGTTGGTCTAGCTTGCTCCCCAGCTTGGCGGATGGAGTGCTGGTCCACTGCAGCTGGTACTGTTTTGACAGGTCGTTGATGCCGTTTGTCCCGGGGGCATCGAGAGCCTCAAAATTCCAGTGACAAAGGGCAGTGCCAAGATCGGCCAAGGACTTGTCGGGTTGTGGCTGCTGTTGCTTCAACTCAGCCTGCCGTTGGGCCAGTTGCTTCCTGGTGGCCTCGATTTGTGCAGTGACTTTTTCCACGGCTGCCTGGTCGACCTGGCCCTGGTCTGCCAGTTTCGTGTTGGCTGCGTTTAGCATTTTTTTTACACGGTCAAGTTCCTGTTTGGCTACGAACGGTTTTAGACCGGGGTGGTAAGCCACGCTCGGTAACGTGACCGGTGAAATCGTGATCGGTTTTCCGCCCAGTGACTGGGGCATGCCAGGTGTTACCGGGGGACGATCCTCAAAACGATTCCGTTGATCCCCCAGTTGGTACATGTGTGTTTGGGCATCAAGCGTGTGGTCATAGATTCGTGCCATGCCGCTGGCGATCGGTTTGAGCGAACTGCCTGAGCCTGGTTTGTAACGGATGTACTTGGCCAGGGCCGGTCCTCCCGGAACCTGGTCGTGTCGTAATTCGAGCGGTTCGAAAAAGGCACGAAAGCGAAAGTACTCTTCCTGGGAAATAGGATCATACTTGTGATCATGGCAGAGAGCGCAATTGAACCTTAGGCCCAGGAAGGCCTTGCCCGTGTGTTCCACGATGTCACGCATCCAGGTGTCGTAGTTGAGCGAGAACCAGCTGCGGACCAGGTAGCCAGTCGCGACGATCCGGTCATCATCCGCTGGATGCAGTTCGTCGGCGGCGATCATCTCGCGGATCATCTGGTCGTATCCCTTTCCCTCGTTGAGGGAGCTGATGATCCAGTCTCGCCATCGCCAAATATGGGGGTAACTGTTTCGTACATCTCCCACGGAACGACGACCGTACCAGTCGCTATAGCGCCAGACGTCCATCCAGTGTCTTCCCCAGCGTTGGCCATACTGGGGGCTCTTCAAGAGTTGGTCAACGATTTGGCGGTAATGCTTATCGCTAGGATTCTTTAGGAAGTCCAGTAGTTGTTCGCGACTGGGAGGCAGACCAGTAAGATCAATGTAAAGCCGACGGAGCAGTTTTTCTGGCGTCGCTTGACTGGAGGGAATCAGCCCGACGGCGAAGAGCCGGTCCCCAATCAAACGGTCGATCGGGTGTTTTTCCCAGCCGGGAAACCTGGTTTCCGGCAGAGCGGCGCGTTGCGGGGCGTTAAAGGCCCAGTGCTCACCAACACTTTTCTCCGGTTGATCGTTCGCTGGAAAAGACGCGCCCTGTTGAATCCAAGTCTTGATCAGTTCAATTTCGGCAGGTTTTAAAGGAACCCCTTGCTGAGGCATTTTGAGGTCATTGTCAGTTTCCATGATCCGTTCTAGCAGCGGACTCTCTGCTGCCTTTCCAGGGACGACCACTGGTCCGGATTCTCCGCCCTTGAGCAGCAAGTGGCCGGAGTCCAGGCGGAGCTCGGCATTTTGCTTGAGAGCTCCATGGCAGGCAAAACAATGTTTCTTGAGCAGTGGTTTGACCTGGTTCACGTAATCCACAGGATCGGCCGCCCGACTGCTGCTGGTGATCAGCGGCCACAAAATGGCCATCAGCAGCAGGTCGCTTCTCAGTTTGAAAGAGCAACGCGACATAATTTGTCCTGGATTCGATTGACCCAATGATTGAGTGAAACCACGTTGCTAGTTATTCTAACTCAAAGAGAAACGAGCGCCCATTTGCGCATATCCATGGGGACCAGGAAAACTCCCGATGAATTCACGAAATGCTTATCTGCTGGCGATTACTACGATGCTCGTGCTGCCCGCCCGAGCTGCAGAACCGCCGTTGAAGTTGCCCAGTACGCCTATTGCTGCCGGGCAGGGAATTGCTTTGCAAAAACTGGTACCGACCCTGCTGAAGCTCAAGAAGCAAGATTTGACGATCGAGTTTTGGATTAAGCCGGACAAATCGGCGATCGAGCGCAAGCGGATCCATTTTACGTGTTTGTCTGATCGTCGGGGTTTTAACGTGAAGGTGATTTCGAGTGGAGCTAACCGTGGAGTTCCCTCCGTCTGTTGCCTGGGAAGTATCCTGAATGGGAAGGCTGCCCTAATTGCTGATCGCTGGAACCATCTTGCTATCACGGTCGAGACTGAGACTTTGAACAAGCGGGTGCGGCTCTGGATTAACGGCGAGCGGGTTGACGAGGCGCTGGTCTTGGAACCCTGGCCGGAAGGCTTTTTCTATGCCCGCATGTTTGATGATCCCTGGAGCCAGCAACGATTGTTCAGTGGCCATGCCGGACCGACACGTATTTCCAGCAGCGTTCGGTACCGCAAGAATTTCCAACCGGCCGCTGGCTGGCCCCGTGATGAACGGACACTGATGCAGTTGGCTGGGGATGATTTTAAAGTGGAATGAGAAACCGCTTTGCGGTCGGCAAGCAATGGATTAGGATGTTTCCAGAGGGTTGGCTGAAACAATTGCTCGGAGAGAATTCTGCAAAGGAATAATGATGCGAAAAAAACAACTCATCTGTTTGACAGCTCTGCTGTTTGTTTCCTGCCAACTGCTTCTGGCGGCATCGACGGCAGCGGCCGAAGGTGACTCGGCGAAGGTGGCCAAGAGCCTGGAAACATGGAAGCAAGCGAAGCAGAAGTGTAACGGTAACTATTCGTACTCAGTGCGCTGGCAGAGTTTCGTCGGATTTGGTCACGAAACCACCGTGGTTGTTAAAGACAATAAGGTTGCCGAGCGGCGTTATCGAGAGTTTAAAGCACCGGCACGCAGGCCGGTTCCTAAGAATCCGAATGTCAAACCCAAGCCGGCTGGACCCCTCTGGGTTGAAAAAGGAAAAGAACTGGGCTCACACAAGAAAGGGGCTGCGGCTAAGACCCTTGACCAGCTCTACCAGGAGGCCGCCGAGGTCGCTAAGCGCAAGTTGCCCAGCAACCAGAGACGTTACTTCAGGGTCGATAAGCAGGGGCTATTACTTTCCTGCTTTACGGTTGATACGCGTATTGCTGACGATGCGCCCAGCAAGGGGGTCAAGATTACTAGTATCAAGCTGGGTGCGGTGAAATAAGCTTGCCCGGTTCGTGGCCGTGGCATTACAGCTTCGGTCGCTGCCATTTCGGAATGCCGCGTTCTTTGAGTTGCTTCTCATAGCGAACGTCCTGGGGATGTTCGGCGGCATAGGGAGCTTTCTCGTTCACCATGAGGGGTACGGTCTTGGCCCACCAGCTGTCAAAGGATTTGCTGAGTCGCTGAACTACCTTGGGATGTGCGGCTGCCACGTCCTGTTTTTCATAGGGATCCGCCTGGATATCGTAGAGCAGTTGGTTGTTGACCAGTCGCCAGCGCTGGCTGCGGACGGCACAATTCTTGTACTGGCTCTTATTGGGGTCGGCCCCTTTTTCCCAGCGCCCCACATGGACGAATAGCTCGCGGTCGGGCCAGGCAGCCCGAGGGTTTTCTAGCAGCGGCAGCAGGGAGCGACCGTCAATCTCTTGGATGTTAGCCGGGATCGGGACGTCAGCGAGTTGGCAAAAGGTCTGGAACAGGTCGATGTGAGCGGTCAGGGCTGGTACATCCACTCCTTCTCCGAGCACACCTTTCCAACGCCAGAAGGCGGGGACGTGGGTTCCGCCCTCGAAGGGTGACCCTTTGCCCGTCTTGAAACCGGCACTGAACAGCGGATTGGCTTTACCATTCCTGCGGGCTCCCCGTCCGGCCTGCCCGTTATCGGTCATGAAAATAACCAGTGTGTTATCCCAGAGCTTCCACTGGTCCAGTTTCTTCATCAGCAGGCCCATGTTGTCATCGATGTTTTCGATCATCCCATAACGCCCCTGGGTCTTGGCATCCCAGCCCCCTTCGGCAAAGCGTTTCTTATACTTTGCCGGGGCGATCATCGGTCCGTGGGGTGCGTTGGTACTGATGTACGCAAAAAACGGTTTCTCCGCTTGTTGCTGTTTCCTGATCCAGCCGAGGGCGGCTTGAAAGAAAACGTCAGTGCAAAACCCTTCGGTCTTGACGATGGTGTCGTTATGTAAGGCCGCGATATCAAAATAACGAGTTTCCTTGTTGCGGTTAGGAGGGAAGTCGGCACAGCTTCCTGGGTAACCCTGTCCAATGCCTCCTGCCCCATGAATAAAGACTTCGCTAAATCCTCGGTTGTAGGGCTGGTAGGCGTCTTCGTCCCCCAAGTGCCACTTACCAAAAATGCCGGTGGCGTACCCGGACTTGTGAAGCAGCTTGGGAAAGGTGGTGGTGGAAAGTGCCATCCGTTCCCTCTCCTTGATCGTGTGGGTAACACCGTTACGGAATTCGTGTCGCCCGCTCATGATGGCCGATCGGGTCGGGGCACAAGTTGGACTAACATGGAAATCGGTGAACCGCGTTGAGAGCTTGTAAAGCTGATCAATGTTGGGAGTTCGCAGATCCTTGTTTCCCATGCAGGAGAGATCACCCAGGCCCTGGTCGTCGGTCATCACGAGAATGATGTTCGGTCGTTTGCCCTTCAAGCTGGCAGCTGTCGCTAGGGAGACGGGCAGGGTGCAGGCCAGTAGCAGGCAACAAGCAAGTAGTTTTTTCATCGAAGTGCCTTTTAGTTAGGTTTGGTATTCTTGATCCAGGTTAAGTCGGGCCACCAGGGCGTGTCATTTTTGACCGCGGGGCCGGTGGTGGAACGACCGCGATTGACGATGGTGGTGATTTTTTCTGTTAGCTCTCTTGCGATCTCCGGATGTTGCTTCAGGACATCGTTGGATTCCCGCGGGTCGCTGGCGAGGTTGTATAGTTCGCGGCCCGTTTTCCTGGTTTCCATCACCAGCTTCCAGTTGGCAGAGCGGACGGCGTAACGTCCTTGCATACCATGGTGAATCATTGGCGGGCGCTGCGGCTGGGTTTTTTCCCCGCTGAGTACGTTCAGGAAACTGACGCTGTCTTCTCCGGCGTTGGCGGGCAGTTGCTGGCCGACCAGTTCAGCGAGGGTAGCCAAGATATCAGTCTGGCAAACAGGTCGCGTCCACTTTCTGCCGGCCTTGACCCTTGCAGGCCAGCGGAGGATGAAGGGAACGCGGTGTCCTCCCTCGTAGACCGATCTTTTCCCTTCGCGGTAAATACCGTTGCTCTGATGCTGGAATTTGGTAGCTCGTTCTTGCCAGGTTTTCTCTGGGCCGTTGTCACTGGTGAAGATGACCAGCGTGTTCTTGCTCAGCTTGGCCTTGTCCAGGTAGTCCAGGATGCGACCGACGTGGTAGTCGGTTTCGATCATGAATTCTCCGTAGGCACCGGCGTTGCCCTGGCCTCGAAATTGTTCCAGTGGAATTACCGGTTTGTGAGGCGAGGTCAGGGGCAGGTAGAGGAAGAAGGGAGTATCTGCATGTTGCTGCTGATGCCTGGTTAACCAGTTGATTGCCTGGTCGGTAAAGCGAGTCAGACAGGCGCTGTCGACGAAGTCATCAGCGACCTCCAGGTCCCTGGGCATTGTTGCTTTTGCCTGGTAAGGGGGCTTGATGCGGTAGTCGGAAATCGCGATCTTGTTTGGTTTCTTGCGAGTAAAAAGCGTGGGTGGAGTTTCCGGGAAGCGACCGTCAAACCAGGCCAGCACACCGTAGTTCATGGATGCGGGAATCCCCCAGTAGTAGTCGAATCCCTTATCCAGGGGCATGTCACGGGTTGGCTTTTTCCAGTCGCGCTGGCGGTAGGTGCCGGGAAAATCCATTCCCAGGTGCCACTTGCCGACCATCGCTGTTCGATAGCCCTGCTTGCTGAGCAACGAGGCAATCGTCATGCGGTTATCAGGAATCAGGCAAGTCCGTTCGGCACCAAAGACACCACGTTTCAGTTCGGTCCGCCAGCTGTAACGACCGGTGAGTAGGCCGTATCGGGACGGGGTGCAGACGGTGTCGGAACAGTGCCCGTCGGTAAACGTCAGGCCTTCACGGGCAAGTCGGTCAATGTTAGGTGTTTGGAATTTTGACTTGGCATTGAGGCAACTGGCATCCCCGTATCCCTGGTCGTCCGTATAAATAATGATGATCGAGGGATTCTCGGCGGCGTGCAGCAGAGACGTCGATCCGGGCAGGCAAGTGACCAGTAAGAACAGTTTCAGAAGCGAGCAATTAGAAGTCTGCATAACTAGATAGTTTGTGGACGTACGACCGGCAACGCAAGAGGCTGCTGGGATGATTCTGGGATATGGCGACGTGCCAATCGCTGGTTCAGTCCAACTCCCGGGGAATCCAGAAATCGACAAGGCTCGCCGAACCGGCTTCAGCAAGTTGCTGCCAGGAATCGATCTGCCATTGGAGATGGGCCAGGGCGGCGGTCGGCATGGTTACCGGTTGGCCGGTTAATTGTGATACAAGCTCCTCCATTCCCGGGTTGTGACCTACGAAGAGGATTCGCTGACACTGGTCTGGCAACCTATTCAAGATGTCGAGATAGACGGCCGGGGGTGCCAGGTAGAGATTGTCATCATAGACGATCTCGCCTGCGAACTGGCAACTGCTGGCTACGGCTTCGACTGTCTCACGGGCGCGCTGGGCAGTGGAAGCGATGACGGTATCGGGGGTCAGTTGTTGTTCAAGGATCAGTTGCCCCATGCGTGGGGCAGCACGCTTGCCCCGTTCGTTGAGTTGTCGTTGGTGATCCTGTTCGTGCATATTATCCCAACTGGATTTTGCATGACGAAGGATGAGGGCGGTTTTCATACTCGTTGCCTGATCTTGCTTTGTCTGAGATTAACCGGTTTTATTTTTGTAGGCGGCCCAGCAGGCAGCTCCCATCACGGTGGCATAATCACCCAGTTGTGCTGCCACTACTTGAAAATTGTCATGGTAAATAGGTAACACGTATTCACGGGCTGCCTTGCTGATGTTTTTGACAAATAAACGGGGCATTGCCTCTACCATTCCCCCTCCCAGTACGACTACTTCAGGGACCAGCATATTAACGTAATTGGCAATTGCCACTCCCATGTACTTGCAGGCATTGATGATGATTTCCTCGATGACCTTGTCTCCTTCTTCGATCGCCCTGGCCAGGACACCACTGCGGATGTCCTTAACATGGGTTCCGGTCTTCGCGGCCAAGTAGGGTGCCTGACCGCGGTAGCAGGCAGTGGCTGCTGCCGACGCGATCGCCAATCGACTGGCGACAGTCTCCAGGCAGCCCCGTTTTCCACAACCACAAGGCAAGCCATCTTCTACGACATGCACGTGACCAATTTCCATCGCCGTGATCTTGGGGCCTCGGACAATCGATCCCTGGAGGACTGCGCCTCCACCGATGCCTGTACCGGGAAAAACGCCGAGCACATTTTCAGCACCGGAGGCGGCACCGAAACGATGTTCGCCGTAGACCCCCGCATCAACATCATTTAACAGGTGGATTGGGCAGTCAAACTGTTCTTGGATGATTTCTCCTAAGGAAATGTCCTTCCAACCGAGGTTCACACACTCGTGAACCAGGCCATTTTTCATGTTGACAAAGCCTGGGCAGCCGATCCCAATGCCGGAAATGTTTTCAATACTGACTTCTGTCTTTTCCAGCGCTTCCTGGATTGTTCGGATTATGCGTTTGATGACAACTTCGCTACCCCGTTCGGACTGGGTGCGCAGACGCTTGGAACCAAGATGTTTGAATTTGTGGTCGTAGACAGCACTAAGGATTTTCGTGCCACCCAGGTCGACGCCAATCCAACAGGGATCTAGTTGCTTCTTAGCCATATTGTTTCAGTTGTTTGATGACCGACAGATAAGTATTGCCACTCAGCTGGGAAGGGTGCCTGGCAGCTCACATAAGTTACTTGCTTTCTGGGCTCCTCGTCATTAGGGAAGCCTTAATAATTAATATTTTATTCACATCGACGAGAGTTAAGTCAGCAAAATCATTCTAGCGAATCAGGGGTTTCAAGGATCCGTAGAGAAGCCTTTTTTGGTAACGGGTCGATCTCGGAGAAAACGTGGTAAAATCTGCGGTCCCTGTTTTGACTCGGCTCTCTCATTCGCTACGATAAACAGATCGATCAATGATCTTTTGCTTTTTTCAAGGAAACTACAATGGTTTTTCATAACGTTACACGCCGTCGTTTCTTGCAAGGTACTGCTGCCATGGCTGCTGCTACTCCACTTTTCGTTTCTGCTGCCGAAGAGTCGGCCAGTTTGCAGGGTCGCCTCTACAAGACACTCAAGATCGGTATGGTCCGTGTTAAGGGGAGTTTGACTGACAAGTTCAAGGCCGCCAAGGCTGCTGGCTTTGGAGCGATTGAAATGAACGCTCCCGGTATGAACGTAGCGGAGACGAAAGCAGCAATTGCTGGTAGCGGGTTACCGGTCGACGGGACGGTCTGCTCTTCCCACTGGCAAATCCGACATACCGACAAGGATCCGGAAAAACGAAAGACTGCCCTGGAACATCTCAAGACGGCACTCCGCGATACCCGCGCTGTGGGTGGACATACCGTGCTGTTGGTTGTGGGACGTGGTGGTGATGGTGAGGAAAAAGAAGTTTGGGATCGTAGCGTGGAAAATATTGCTAAGGCCGTGCCGCTGGCGGCTGAGCTGGGCGTGGCAATCGTGATCGAAAACGTTTGGAACCAGTTCTGTTACGATCACGGCGGCAAAGCTGATCAAACGGCCGATAAATTCGTCAAGTACGTTGACGAATTTCAGTCTCCCTGGGTTGGTATGCAATTTGATATTGGCAACCACTGGAAGTACGGAGATACGGGTGCCTGGATTCGCCAGCTTGGCAAACGCATCATCAAGCTCGATGCCAAGGGTTTTTCCCGCAAGGAGAATAAGTTCACCAAGATTGGTGCCGGAGATCTTGACTGGAAGGATGTCTCCAAGGCTTTGCGCGAGATTAACTACTTTGGCTGGTGTGCCGCTGAAGTGGGTGGGGGTGATGCGGCCCGCTTGAAAGAAGTTTCTGACAACATGGACCGCGTGTTCGGTCTGAGCTAACGCTTGTCCGTGGTGCCATGAGTTGCTTGCCGATGGTTTACTGCCAGCACCTTTTTCTTGTCGTGCGTTGATTGTTTTATTGGGGAGCCAGGAAATGTCCAGTACGGATCGTGCCGATTCAGTCCGAGAAATGCCGTTAGAAGAATCAACGGCCCTTTATCAGCGCGCCAAGGAGGTCCTGGCCGGCGGGACCGGTCACGATCTGCGCAACGCGCAGCCGATGCCCATTTATGCTGCCCGTGGTACAGGAAGTCGTAAATGGGATGTCGATGGAAACGAGTATATTGATTTCCTAATGGGTAACGCGGCACTCATGCTTGGTCACGCTTATCCGGACGTCGTGGAGGCAATCCAGGATGCCGTGACTGCTGGAACCCATTTTGGGAACGATCATCCACTGCACATGCAGTGGGCAGAATTGGTTCAACAGCTGTTGCCCTCTGCTGAGCGAGTCCGATTCGTTAACTCAGGAACCGAAGCTACCCTGCTGGCCATGCGAGTGGCCAGGGCCTTTCATGGAACGAACAAGGTTATCCGCTTCGAAGGCCATTTTCATGGTTGGCATGATGATGTGGTCCATGGTTTCCAGGCACCGTTCCAGGAGCCGGGATCCCTGGGAACTCCCCAGCCAAATGGTGCCGGAATGGTGACGCTCCCTGACGGGGACCTGGCTGTTGTGGAACAGGCGTTGGAAACGGATAAAGAAATTGCAGCCATCATCGTGGAACCGACTGGTGCTTCCTGGGGGCGAGCTCCGCTGGAGACAGATTTCCTGCACGGACTGCGAGACTTGGCGGATCGTTTTTCAGTGGTCCTGATTTTTGATGAAGTGATCAGTGGATTTCGTTTTAGCCCCGGGGGGTTACAGCAAAAAATAGGAGTAACGCCGGACCTCACAACCCTGGCCAAGGTCGTAGCCGGCGGGATGCCGGGCGGCGCGGTAGCCGGGCGAGCGGATATCATGAAATTGTTTGATGAAACCGATGATCCCCAGCACAACCGGTTTGGTCGGGTGACTCATTATGGCACCTTCAATGCTTCACCACTTTCGGCAGCTGCCGGGATTGCGACTCTGCAAAACCTGGCTGATGGAACGGCCATTGCCCACGCCGATCAACTGGCCGAGAAACTGCGAAGGGATTGGGATGCGGTGTTAGAAAAACATCGACTGGCGGCCTATGTTTACGGAGACGCGTCAATGTTCCATGTTTACTTTGAGACGGATCCGTCTTTCCTCCAGGCAGCCGAGCAACGTAGCGATCTTCATACTAGTGAGGCAACGCGATTGAAGGGTATGCCTGGCAGCTTGATTGGTAACTACCAGCGGGAGCTGCGACTGCGGGGTATCGATTTGATGAGCAGTACCGGGGGTGCCTTGTCTGCCGCCCACGCGAACCATGATGTCGATGAAGCGACTGCGATCTTTGAAGAGGCGATGCTGGCGCTGTTGCAGGCAGGTGACATTTACCAGCTTGAGACCTCGGCATGATCGAAAAGGTTTTTCTTGGCATCGTCGGAGTCGCCTACCTGGTGCTGGCCGCCTGGTGCATGGTTGCGCCTGTAACAACTGCCCAGGCAGTTGGCTTTGAACTGCAGCCCGGTTCTGGCCAGTCCGAATACCTGGTCGTTTACGGGGGACTGCAATTGGGCCTGGGATGTTTCTTTATCTGGCCTGTTCTTTGCAGACCAGAGGCGATTCCCGTAGCGATCGTGGCCTCGTTCTTTATCCACGCTGCCATTGTCTTGCTGCGTTCGATCGGGTTCCTGTTGTACGCGGACCTTGGAGAGACCACGCTGATCCTGGCAGGTGTTGAGTGGTTGATCTTGATCAGCACGCTGCTCGTTTGGAATCACCACCGACGCAAGAACGACGAGCTGTCGGGGAAAACAGCTTAATCGCGAACTTTCGTTCCACGAATCACGGTCCCCGTCTGGTTCTTACCGTAGTAGGCAGTCCCCTGAGGATTGAGTTGTACTTCGTCGACCCAGGCACCGTTGGGAGCATTGGGGTCGAGCCAGCGCAGCTGCAGCTTGCGGTCCTGGCGTTTCCAGAACGATTTACCGGCTGTACCTGAAATTAATCCGGAGACTTCGAAGTAAATATCGTACTGGTCACGGTCGTTGACGACGTGTTTCCACTTACCGACCAGTGGGCTGAGTGATTTCTTGTTCCGGGCAGTCGCTTCGGCATCGCTAAGGGGATTGCCAACTTGCGGCCAGCCACTCTTGTCCCATGTCACTGGGCGTAACTGTAATATCCGGCCCTTGCGGACCTGGTTGGCGTCATACGTGTGGTGGACCAGGTAATCTCCCTTGGCGGTCTGCAGGAAACTATTGTGACCAGGGCCGCGCCAGCGAATATCGCTGGCCAGCATTACGCTGCCACCTCCAGCGAGCATTGGGCGTTTGTCCCGGTCGCTGAATGGCCCCAATGGATTCTTGCTTCTTCCCAGGACAATCTTATAGGAACTGTCGGTTCCCGCGCAACAGAAGTCCCAGGAGACCATCAGGTAATAATATCCCTGTCGCTTGATCACGTAAGGTGCTTCGATATCCGGAGTATCTCCACGCGGTGAGCGGCGTGCCAGGGCTGTCGACGGTGGTTGCGAGGAGGCGGGCTTGCCGGTTCGTCGATTGATTTCGACTCCCTTGATCCCGGTCCAGTAAGAACCCCAGTAAAGGTAAGCTTTTCCATCGTCGTCTACGAACATGGCCGGATCGATGGCATTGTAATCGTGTTTGTCCGGTATCGATTCAAGCACTAGTCCACGATCTTGCCAGCGATACTTGGGGTCCTTGGGGTTCAAGGAGCGGTTGGTGGCCAGTCCGATCACGGATCGCTGAGAACCAAACGTGGAGACGCTGTAGTAAAGGTAGTAGACTCCGTCCATGTACTGGATGTCAGGGGCCCAGATACCGTCACAGCCCGGGATTGCTTCTTCGGACCAGGCTGGGACATGCCGATCAAAGACTTGGCCAATCCGTTTCCAGGTGCGCAGATCCGTACTGTGCCAGATCACCACCCCATGGCCAGTTGCATAAACGTAGTAGCCACTCCCGTCCCGGGCTTCGATCGCTGCTGGATCGGGCATACCAGCTCGTAGCGCTTCCAGCGAGGTCGGGTTAAACTTTTCCTCGTCGACGGCCAGTGACGGCTGAATACTGACCAGCGTACTGGCTGCCAGGCTCGCCGTCAGGAAGGAGCGTCGTTTCATAAACAGTACCTCAAAGCATCCCCGAGAGATTGCCTGTTAATGTTTATGTTTGTGATCTTCTGCAAAGAGCTTGTGCTTCTTGTCTCCGCGGGCATAGACGTAAGAGAGCAAGTCAAGAATCTCTTCACGACTAAGCTTGTTGGCCAGTCCCTTAGGCATCGTGGAGACAGGCGATGTCTTGCGTGCATCAATTTCTGATTTTTGCAGCACGGTGGGGGCTGCCTTAGCCAGCGGATTGATGATCACCTTTACAGTGGTGGCCGTCTCTTCCACGATAAGTCCCGTGATCGTCTTTCCCGAATCGAGCAGGAAAACGGTCGTCTGGAACTTCTTGTCGATTTCCTTGGAGGGTTCTAACAGTGACAGCAAGAGGTGCTCCGGATTATGTTTCTTGGCATCCAGCTTGGTTAAGTCCGGACCGTATTGCTGTCCTTCGTTATTGATACGATGACAGGCAACGCAACTGGCGACCTTGAACAGCTGTTTGCCGACGTCATAGTTACGGCCGGGTGGCAGCGGTTTGACGGCGTCAAGCAGTTCCGTGTATTTCCACTCTTGGCCACGCGTGTTGTACTTGAGCAACTCATCTTTCAAGGGCAGCGGATGGGCTGCCAGGTAGGCGGTTGGATCGGCCTGGTATTCTTCCAGGTTCGCGACCACGTAAAGCGCTCCGTACATGCGTCGCCAGTGTCCCGGGTAAGTACAAACGTAGGGGTAAATGCCAGGCGTCTTGGGCGCTGCGAAGCTAAGTGCCTGGTTTTCTCCTGGCTGCAACAACTGGCTGGCCAGCAGGATCTTGTCCGAACGGGGTACGTATTGACGAGCCATCGCATCCGGATCTCGCGCTGTGGCTTCTGCCAGCAGGCCAATTTCTTCCAGGGCACCGGGCTGGGTGATGGCAAAGTTATGGGGCATGTTATCGGAATTCGAGAAACGGAATTCGACGGGCTTGCCAGCCTGGACGGCGAGCCGTTCTTTATCGTAAATCATGCGGTGTGGGACCGTACCGACGGCGATCACACGGACATCCAGGTTCTGCAGTCGATCCAGGATCTCCTTGGCCTGGTCGGGCGGTAACTTACCGGAGAGCGACTTGGCCAGTGCGATGGCATCGGTGGCCGCATTACTGGTTCGATAACTGGCTGGCATTTCACTGAGGAAGCCGACCAGGTTGTCCGCCAGCGGGCGAATTTCTTTTTGTGGCCAGTGTTGTTGCGGGATACCCTTGAGGACTTGAATAGCAGCCGTGCGACTTTTGCCCGCTTTAACCAGGGAGGCCAAGTCAGTGAACTTGTCAGGCTCGTGACCAGGGATCGTTCCCAGGGTGGCAATGGCAACATCATGGAGTGTTTCTCCGCCACTGACGGTCAGTCGATTGGCAGCGATTTTCTGTTTCTTTAAGCCGGGTCCTTTCCACGTGACATTGAGCCCATCACCACCACCACTGTCAAAGTAAGTGACCACGATGGTATGGGATCCAGCAGGTAGATTGACTGATCCGTTCTTTTCGACCATCGCGTGATTTCCATCATTGTTGACGACCAGTTTCTTGTTGATGTAAAGCCGCGAGCCGTCGTCCGAGCTGGTGTAAAAAGTGTAACGACCTGATCGGGGGACCTGGATTGATCCGGTGAAACGGAGGGCAAACTGGTCCGCCTGCTTGCGCTGGGGGACGTTCATCACGATCTCCGGCACGATGCCGCTGGCTTTCGGTTTCGCCTTGGCAAATGTTTCGATGGCGGCGTTGGGCGGATTGGGATAGAAATAGTCGACCTGGATTCCGTTCTGTTGCACGCTTGATCCACCGGCTTCGGCTTTCATGTTGGTCGGCAACTCGAAAATCAGGGGTTGTACTTTCGTGTAGAGCGAGGCTCGCAGTTTGCGATCGCTGATTTGCGGCACTGCGGCCAGGAAATCTCGCAGGTTCGCCTTGCTGCTGGTGGCAGCCAGGTAAGCGTCATCTCCAGATCCAGTGGCGGCAATCCAGGCGGCATAACCGATTTGCTTGACTTCGGTCGCCTTGGCCGAGGTGGCCAGGTTTTCCAACTTGGCTTGGATTCCGCGCAGTCGCTCGGCCGGTTGTTGGACGAGCAATCGTGCAAAGCCAGCCAGGTTACCCTGGTCTTTACCGGCGTCTAGCTCAGTAATCAGGTCAATCAACATGTTGAGATCATCCGTTTTGACCATCTTGGCCAGTCCCACCAGGGCATCCTGCAGTTGCTTTGAGTTAGCTTGTTTACGGCTCAGGATTGCCCGATAGACGGCTTCGGTTTTGTCCAACTTGAGCAGGTCAGCAACGCTGGCGTTGCGGAGCACGTAGGTCTGGGCAGCGAGTGACAACTTGGCACCCGACTTGATGGCGTCCTGGACGACCTGGTCGACGTTAATCTGGCTGCGGGCATAGTTGAGAACTGTATCGAGTTCTGGATCGGTCGGGCGGGTGGCAACTTCAAAGATGACTTCTGCTGCGGTTAGTCCTTTGAAGTAAACAGCCGCCTTGGCTGCTTCGGCTCGCACCAGCGGTTCGTCGTCACGGGCGGCGGCTACCAGGGTCGTTTCCCAGTCGGTAACTTTTCCGCCCCAGTGTCCAAGGGTTCGAATGGCTGCTGCTCGTACACGTGGTTCGGCCACATTTTGGTAGATGCGTTTGAGCAGTTTCATGTTTGGTACGCGATGTTCTTCGAAGACCCAGAGGCATTCCAGCAGGGCTTGTGCCTGGGTGGCATCTTGGGGGTCGAGTTGGCTGGCCCACTGGCCGACGGTTTGTGTTGTTTCCTTCGTGTCACGGCCACTCAATTCCAGTCGGGCCCGGTAACGGATACTGTTACCCTTAGCCAGGAATGCCTGGAGCACTTTCTCGACTGGTTGCCCTTTCATTTTGAAAGATTGTGCCAGCGGACGTCCCTTGTAACTAACCCGGTAGATACGGCCGTGGGCATGGTCACGATTTGGATCACGCATGTTGTGTTGCATATGGCCAATCAGGGCGTTGGCCCAGTCGGAAACGTAAAGGGCTCCATCACCACCTACCTCGATGTCGGTGGGTCGGAAATTCGGGTCGGAGGAGACCAGGATTGGCTCGACTTCTTCTGCCGTGATTTGGGCTCCATCGTATTTCACTTCGTGTTGCAGCACACCGAGAAAACCGATGCAGTTACAGATCAGGAAGTTGCCATTATTTTTCTCCGGGAAGTGGGTGCTGGAAAGGATCCCGGTAGCGGCGACTGGTCGGACCCGTTTCTTAAACCATTGCCGGTTTCCGATTCCCTTGCCGATGTTGACATAAGACCCGGTGCCACTGGTGCCGTCGTTGGCAAACTGGTAACCCCACTGGTCAAAAACATCGCCATGGGGGTTGTGGCCGATAGGGAAGTGAAAACTCATCTCAAAAGTTCGCGGATCAAAACGATGGACGCCTGACCTGGTGGAGCGGTACGTCTTGGTAGGTGTTTCCATGTTGGCTACGTTGAAAATGCCACGCGACCAGTACAATCCGCCGTCGGGACCGATCACAAAAGCATTTGCTGAGTGATGGGTATCGGCACTGGAAAGCCCCTGGAGCATGCGGATTTTTACGTCCGCCTTGTCGTCACCATCGGTGTCCTTGAGAAACCAGATTTCTGGTGGTGCGGCGACCAGGACGCCACCGCCCCAGAATTCAAAGCCAGTAATACTGTTGAGTTTGTCGGCGAAAATAACACACTTGTCGGCAACTCCATCCCGGTTTTCATCCGGCAGACAGAGGATTCGATCGGTGCGGGGTTCGGTTGGATTCCAGTGGGGATAGGAGGGCCAGACGGAGGCGAACAGCCGGCCATCGGTATCGACTGCCATTTGTACGGGGTTGACCAACTCGGGAAACATCTCTTCGGACGCAAACAGATTCACTTGCATTCCCTCAGCGACTTTCATCTTGCCGATTGCTTCTTTACCGCCGAAGTAGGAGTACTTGCCGTCGGCCAGTTTTCCCGGGCGATTGGTTTTTACCTTGAGCAGTGCAGGCAGGTTTTTGTCGACGACTTCCAGGTCGCCACCCTGGGCTGCTGCCCAGACTCGCTTATCGCGGTTAGCAGTCATGACATCGAAGATTTCCATTTCGCGTTGCATGACGTCGTAATTCGACTGACCAAACCAGCTGAGTTTCGAACGGCCACCGAAAACGTTATAGCCGTCGACGACGCGGTAACGATTGAACCAGAAGAGGTTTTTGTCCAGGACGATTTGGCGAATTCGTTCCAGTTCCTTGTCATCCTGGGCAATCGTATCGGCCGACGGAAACAGGGTGCTGATAGCGCTTTGGGCCACTTCTTTGTTGCCATGTTCCAGCAGGTGGATGCCATTCATAGTCAGCGGCAACTTGGCATTCTGGTAGAGCTGCTTGCTGGGTGTGAACAGATCGACGAAAGGAACTCCTTTTTCCTGGCAGACCTTGGCCATTGCGGCTGTGTAAAGCGCCAGGTTCTTATTGTTGGCCGTCCCATCGGGCAGGTTAGGACTATGGAGGTTTTCATGGGCGATAGGAGAGAACAGGACCAACTGGGGTGCCGACTGGCCATTGTACTGCTGGCCTTTCATACTATCGATCATGGCAGCCAGGTCGCTGCTGAACCCTCGCAGGCCCGCTTCACCGCGCAGCGCTTCGTTGTAACCGAAGAAACCAAAGACGATGTCCGCCTGGACCTTTGTGAGCCACTGGTCTGGACTTCCAAAATTGGCCGAACGGGGTCGCGTCTTGACTTCGTCTCCGGTAAAGCCAAGATTTCGAAAGGTCAGTTGGTGCTGTGGATACATGGCATGGATATAGGTTTCCAGCCAGGCATGATGCTGCATGCGATCCGCCATGGCATTACCAATGTAGGCAACACGATTACCCTTTTTGACTTGTACAAGGTTGTCGGCTGCGCTGCTGGTGGGCAGTGCGATGAGCGACGATAAAATCAAGGCGAGGCCAGAGCCGATAAGTTTGGTGGATCGCTTCATGAATCTTCATTCCCTGTGAGTGAGTTTCAGCGGGTTCAGACTGTATTTCGATAGATCTGAATGCTCCCCTATCTTAACAGACCTATCTGCCTCGAACAGGTAGAGCCAATCGAGTTCTAGCGCGAAGCTGTCGAGTTCTCTGGCGAGCAAAAATGATTTGATTTCGTCTGGGGAAACCCTTTAAAATGGCTCACTAACTCCTCGGATACTAATGATTCACTAGCGGAGAAATTGGTATGAAGGATCGTGGGATCAAAGGTGGCAATTTATTTGTCGGCTTGTTAATGACCCTGTTGCTTAACAGGGTGCCATTGGCTGCCGAGTTGAACGAAGCAGAATTTCAGAGCCTCCACCGGCAATTGCAGCCGCCAGCGGACGCACCCTGGCGGACGATACCCTGGAAGATCACGTTACTCGAGGCACAGCGCACGGCAATCCAGGAGAAGAAGCCGATCTTTATTTGGGCAATGGATGGACATCCGCTGGGCTGTACGTGAAATAACGGTGTGCTCGACCGTGAGTCGACCTTTGCTAATCCCGAGATTGTGAAGATGCTGCGAACTCGTTTTGTCCCGGTGGCAATTGACCAGGCTTACCAACGACGCCAGAAAGATGCGGAAGGTGAGTTCTATCGGAAGATTGCTGGCCAAGGGCCGCGCAGTAACTTTCAGTCAACGACACAAGGATTCTACATCGCTACGGCTCAGGGCAAGTTGTTGTTGTATAACAACAATCGAGACCCGGCTAAGGTACAGCGTTTGATGCGAGAAAAGTTGAGCATCTTTCAGCAGAACGTGGCGGAGTACTCACGTGCTGTGGCGATTAAGCGCGGAAAAGTAGATGCACGCTATAACGTTACGCTGCCGGCAGGTGGATTAG
>CAZXJC010000009.1:0-8459 GCA_964640885.1 uncultured Pirellulaceae bacterium
CAACCTCGCGTTGAAAACGACTACGGGACTGGTCCGATTGAGTAACCTTTTGCGACAACCCTTTAACTGCAACCAATCGCTTCATGCGACGGTGGCGAGCCTTGAACACTTCTCCCATGCCACCACGACCGATGCGATCGAGAATCAAGTAGTTACCCAGCAGCAGACCATGATGCTTATTCTGATAAACACGTATCGCCTGGTATTTGGTCAGGGTACCGGATCGGACTAGCTTAACTGCCAGTTTTTGGGGATCAGGCTCAACATCATCGTCCCAAATGGCGCGCACTTCATCAGCAGTCATGATGTCCAAGTCATCAAGATTCTGCACGAATTGCCTGTAAGTAATCGCCATATTAAAATTTGCCTGGGACAACCTGTCTTCTTAACGAGCAGAATATCAAAACGAGCCAAGGGGAAAAAACTGCCGGCCACGAGACATTTATGACGCAGTGAGGCCGCTAGAAGTTCTTACCCGGACAGGTCAATCATCCCCTATTATGAAACGATTTCAGCAGGGAAAAGGACACTTTATTTTTTTCCTGTCTTCTTTAACATTCGCTAACTCCTTGTGACATCTAATGTAACGAAAAGTACAAAACGATGCATCCCTCTTCCAGTCCAAGGTCGTGAAACCAATAAATATCCGCTAGAAAAATGATAAATCCCAGGTATCTCAGGATCTGTGGGAGATGCTCGAAACTTCCGCTAGATTCTCTGGTATCCGCAACCTTCCCTGGTCAGTCCGCTCCCCGGCGGCGGGCGACTTGTCTAATTCCCAGAGCCCGTCTAAAAAACGCTAGGATTTATCTTCCGCTAACCCACCTTTCTGAGGAGATTTCACACGTGACATTTGACAGCCAGGAACAACGCCGCATCATGGGCTTGTTTGCTACCGGAGTCACCGTTGTAAGCACACAACACGAGGAGCAAACGTGGGGCATGACTGCCAATGCCGTTACCAGCTTGTCGTTAGATCCACCGCTGTTGCTGGTAGCGGTCCAAAAAGAAAGCCAGACTCATGTTCAACTGAAAGCAGCCGGGTGTTTTGCAGTAAACATCCTCACTGCTGACCAGGAAGAGCTTTCCAACCGTTTTGCCTTTAAAGGTCCAAAGGATTTTTCTGGCTTAGATTTTACGACCGATGTAACAGGATCTCCAATCATCCCGGACACCTTGGGCTACGTGGACTGCCAGCTAAAAGAAATTCTTCCCGGAGGAGACCACGATATTTTCATTGGCGAAATCGTCGGCGGAGGAGGAAGCGGTGAAGGGACGCCGCTGTTGTATTACCAGGGTAAATACAAGCAACTCGATATTTCCGACGAGAACAGTTAAAACCTGACGGTATTCCCGTCTTACTTATTCGATGACAATTGCTGTCGCAGGTAGTCAACTGCTTTCTTTAGTTGCGAGTCACGTGCCAGTTCCTCGACACTTCCCGTTATCGGAAGTTCAATCGGGTCGCTGTCGTCACGCGTCTTGCCATCCTGATCGATGTAGGTATGCACGATATCCCGTTTACGGCGACCTTCGAGAATTTCCTTAAATTGCTCATCGGTTAATTTTACTTCGAACCCAGGAGATGGTCTCACACCCCAGTCATCGTCTTCGGTCGAGTCCCTGAGGCGATGAATATTGGTTCCATTAGGTCGCCAGTAACTGGCGGTCGTCAGCTTTAAGGCACTCTTTCCAGACTCGAACTTAAAGATATTCTGAACCGTCCCTTTTCCCCAAGTACGTTCACCAACGACAACTGCACGATCATGATCTTGCAAACAGGCTGCCAATATCTCACTGGCACTGGCCGAGAAACGGTTGGTAAGAATTACCATCGGAATCTCCGCGGGAACGGCCATCCGCCGTTTTGCCTCAAACGTGTTGATCACCACGTTGCCCCGGGTCCGGGTGCTCACAATTCGTCCACTGGAAAGAAAGAGGTCGCAAATCTCGACGGCCCGTACCAGCAAACCACCAGCATTGTCACGCAAGTCAACAATTAATGCCTCGTACGGTGCTTCACCCTCCGGGGTTGCCAGTGCAGCTTGTAACTCCTTGGTCGACTGTTCTCCAAAAGTGATCAAGCGAATGTAAGCAACTCGAGGTTCCTCTTCGACACGGAAAACCCAGGATCCATCCGGTTTGCGGGTATCACCCAAGACGGATTGAACATGTATTTTCTTCCGCATGACTTGCAATTCGATCGGCTCACTTTCATCACTGTGCAGTATTGTCAGTTGCACGGGATCGCCCGGTTTACCTCGCATCAACTTGACTGATTCATCTAATGTCATTCCTGTCGTTGAAGTTCCATCAATTTTCAGAATCAGATCTCCGGCACGAATCCCCTTTTCGTAGGCGGGTGTTCCAACCAATGGACTCAGCACCCGCAGTCGTTTGACTTCCGGGTCTAATTCAACCTTGATCCCTACCCCGCCAAATTGCTGATCCAGGTTCTCTTCAACTTGTCGAAATGATTCTGGAACAAAATAAGAGGAATACTGGTCCAGGCCAGAAACCATTCCTTTCATGGCATTCTCAAAGAGCTGTCTCTCTGAAACATCGTCTACGTAGTATTGTCCAACTAATTGCATGGCCCGATCGATCATCGGCAAGTACCGGTTATGCGGAGCCTTGCCATAGCAGACCAAGGAACAAACTGAAAAACTGATGAGAATCAGCAAGTTACGTAGCGGCATGAGATTACCTCTTGTCTCCCAAGCAATTGCTCAAATGCATTTAGAATGGAACCGGTACCATGAAAGCATGTTGTTCCAGCAAGCTCCAATGCCCATGCCAAGAAGTATAGCGTGTAAAGAAAATAAACAGAACATAGGCTGCCACGACAGAAACACCGAGGAGGCGGGATGTCCAGCGAAACACCAGGTGCCTGTCTTGCTGATGCCGGTAAGCGCGACTTAATGCCCAGCCTGTTAGCAAACGAGCAGGAAATATAAAGATGACGAATACCAGGCTCGGTAAGACAAACACTTCCTTGGGGGTCAGTTCTATTTTCAACAGGTATAAGGGCAATGCAAACAACAGCGTAATAGTCAGTGCAAAACAAAATGTCAGCGGCGATCGTCGAGACAGTTGCCTGATCCGTTGAATCTCAAACATCGCTGCCAGGCGACCTTCGACCGCAAAATTAATCTGCAAAAATGGCAGATGCAAGAAAACAAAGAATAACAAAACAACACCAGCCAAACCTGAAAAGAATCCCATTGGTGGTGGCAACAGCGTCGCCCCGATAAAAAGCAGGAGCGGAACAAATAGCCAAATGACTGCACCCACGAATCCCCGCCAGCCCAGGGAAAAATAATAACCTAGGCGCAGCGAAGCAAAAAAATCCCAAACCGCATCTCGACAACGTACATACTTACCACGCTGAAATAACTCTCTCTTTAAGCGGAGCGGAGCGGGCCAAAAAAAGTGCCGTAGTTTCCCCCCGCGAAACCAGGCCCAGCTGATTTGTACCAAAACAACAATCGTGAGCACCACTAACAGCAGACGCCAACGGGCCGTCTCGGGACTATCCGGGGAAACAAGGCGAGAGGTGTACCAAATATCAGAAACAAATCGAGCAGGCCACAACAACAACCAGGTTCCCAAGGCGATGCTGCCAATTCGCGAAGTTTGACGAATGCCAATAAATCCATTGCGTAACCGGCCCGTACGGGCAATACGAGCACCCGATTCAAGCAGGTACCCTAACGCTAAGAACTGGACAATGGGAATTGTTGCCAGCAGCGCCAGGCCAATCAGTAAGCTCGCCAAGCCAAAACACCAGTCGCAACATGAACAGACTGTCCGTATGGACCAGGACAAAAGAGACTTCAGCCGACTGCCAGTCGGCTCGACTGGCGTCGTGATTACCATATCCGGCGAAACACTGGACATACAAGAATTCCCCGCTTTGAAGAGCTTACCTTGAAAAGAAAGTCTCCTCATCTACCTGTGGATCAGCAGAAAGGTTTCTCCAAAACTAATATTAACGCCCACTGCCCAGAACTGGTTATAATCGATTATAGCTAAAAATTGATCGGGTGAGCTCATTCAAAAAACAGACTGCCGGTAAGTAAGTACCTGGTTTTTTGTCTGTAACCTCAGCCAGCCCGTTCATCCTATAGGCGCTTCGAGTTGAAGTTTTGTAGTTCGTCTTTAACATGTCAGGCAAGTTGTGGGTAAACGAGACCTGCTTTTTATCGGAATCTGTCTCTGCGGAATTGTAGCCGTGGCAGGTAGCCTGTTGGATCAGGGTCCACTCCAAAAAACCTCTCGTGTGGCAATTGCCAGCCAGGCAAATCGGTCCAGTCTGCAAGAGACCGTTGAGCAAGTCGACAAAGCCTTTGCACATGACTGGTCGAAGGCGGATTTACAATCGGCTACGAAGGCCAACGACCTGCTGGTAGCCCGCCGCTTATCACTGGCATTAACCGGTAGCATTCCGTCCTTTGAAGAAATCCGTACACTCCAAGAACTTCCCGCAGAGCAACGAATTTCCCGCTGGGTGGACCAGTTACTTACCGACCAGCGCTATTTCGACTACCTGGCTGAACGACTGGCACGAGCCTACGTGGGAACTGAAGCGGGACCTTTTCTCGTCTACCGACGGCGACGATTCGTTAGCTGGCTTAGTAATCAACTAGCTGAAAATCGACCGTACGACGATCTGGTACAAGAACTCATTACTGTTGACGGGCTATGGACCGATTCTCCAGCCGCCAATTTTCTTACCGTGACCATCGATCAAAATGGGGACAACCAGCCAGATGAAACACGACTCGCAGGACGCATCACGCGAGCCTTTCTTGGTATCCGTATCGACTGTCTGCAATGCCATGACGACAAGCTTGACCAAATTGTTCTCGGTGACTCAGACCAGCAGCGAACTGGCTTGCAGAGTGATTTCCACCAGTTAGCTGCTTACTTTGGATCGGTGGAATTCTCCCTGACAGGTATCCGAGACAAGCCAACTCAAGAGTATCACGTTAAGTACCTGGACGAAGAGCAGGAAGAACTGGTTAAACCGACTGTTCCGTTCTATCCACAATTGCTCAGTCAACAAGAGTCCAAGCGCGCAGCCCTGGCCGACTGGTTAACCTCCGACAAGAACAAGGCGTTTGCCCGAGCAACCGTCAATCGCATCTGGGCCATCATGTTTGGTCAGCCACTAGTTAAACCAATCGATAGCATTCCTCTACATGGACCGTTCCCACCAGGACTTGAACTCCTGGCCGATGACTTTGCGGAACACGACTTTGACCTGGCTCGACTGATTCGCATCATCTCGTCGCTAAAAGTTTTCCACCTGGAAAGTCGAGCAGATTTTCCCCTGACAGAAAATCACGAAACACACTGGGCAGTCTTTCCGCTAACGCGGTTACGCCCAGAGCAAGTTGCCGGCAGTGTCATTCAGGCCTGTACCCTGACAACCATCGACGCCGATGCTCACATCTTCAGGCAGTTGCTCCGTTATTTCAATCAAAATGACTTCATTCGGCGTTACGGTGACCTGGGTGATGATGAATTTCGTGATCGTGGTGGAACAATCACGCAACGACTGTTAATGTTGAACGGCACACTTGTGAGGGAACGAACGTCGGACAACCCTCTTGCCAACGCCTCCAATCGCATCTTGATGGTGACCAATGACAACAGAAAGGCGGTGGAAACCGCCTACCTGACGGTCTTCAGCCGACTTCCCAGCCAACGAGAGCTAGAACACTTCCAGCAACTCTTGCAGCAATCGACTGGCAAGGAGCGAACAAATCACATGCACGATCTGTTTTGGGTACTTTTGAACAGCACAGAATTTTCCTGGAACCACTAAACCCCTGATGACCTCGAGAACCTCCCGACAAACTGGATGCGGCAGTGGCGCTCATTGGAATCGACGTACGCTGTTGCGCGCAGCCACAGCAGGAACCATCTCCTGGCTAACCCCGCTGGCAACATCCCTGAGCCGAGCAGCTGAGAAAGCTCCTCGAGGAACACCAGCAAAATCCGTCATCGTTCTCTGGATGCAGGGTGGACCAAGTCAATTGGAGACATTTGATCCTCATCCCAATACACCCATCGGCGGTGAGACCAGGTCCATTGCAACGAGTTCACCCGGAATTAAGATCGCCCGTGGCCTGGATCAAGTGGCAGAACAGATGAAACACATTGCCCTGATACGTTCGGTGGTTAGCGATCAGAAGGACCACGAACGAGCGACTTACAACGCCAAGACTGGATTTCGGCCCGATCCAACCATGGTCCATCCTGCCCTGGGCGCCGTTATCTGCCGACAGTTAACCGGTCAAATCGATATACCCCGGCACATTTCGATTCTCCCTAATAGCTGGCCAGCGCGTGGTGGCTACCTGGGAGACCAGTACGATGCCTTCCAAGTAGGTGACCCACAAGAACCACTGCCCGATTTAACCCGAGCAGTCTCCCAACCGCGTAGCAAACGTCGCCTCGATGACCTGCTCGATATTGTTGAACCAGAGTTCTCTCGCGGGCGACTGCCAAAACTGGACCAACAAAAGACCCTCCACCAGGTCTCAATTAACCGCGCCATTAAAATGATGTCTTCCGAACAATTGCGAGCTTTTGATGTCATGTCGGTTTCTCAGAATCTACGCAATCGTTACGGAAATACACCTTTCGGCCGCGGTTGCCTGGCCGCTTGTCAGCTGATCAAGGCCGGCGTACGGTGCGTGGAAGTCACTCTTGGGGGTTGGGACACTCACATCAATAATCATCAGCTCCAGCAAAAACGAATGTCTATCCTGGATCCAGCCATGGCAACCCTCATTGATCATCTCAAAGAAGAGGGCCTGTTAGAACATACGATTGTGTTATGGGGTGGAGAATTTGGACGCGACCCAAGAATCAACGCCGCCGAAGGACGAGATCACTGGCCCCATGGATTCACAGTTGCCATGGCCGGTGGGGGAATTGCAGGTGGTCAGGTGATCGGTGCAACCTCTCCCACACCGGACCTGGAAACCTCCCGTCCCGATCGCAACGTGAAAACTCCCCGCAACATTGCCGATGTACACGCTACCGTATTGAAAGCCCTGGGAATTGATTTTCAACAAGAAATGTACAGTCCGCCGATCCGGCCAATACTGATCTCCGAAGGTAAAGTAATTAAAGAAGTACTGGCATCTTGAACATCCACAGCACTTCCTAAACTCGATCCAGGAACTACTCCTCTACCCGCTAGTGAACCACCCAGGTAGATGACGATTTGCATCCAAGGCAAAGAGCCTTGGTCTTACTCGCAAAGCCCTTCTGGCTGTGCTACATTTGTCGATTGACCCCCTCGGGGAGCTCGGTCATGTGTCGTCAAAGGACCGATTATTTAGCTTTTCTGGAGTTGCTGTCACATGCTACGACAAACATCAATCACTCTCGCCACCCTGGCCCTGTTGTTGACGATTACCGTTAGTTGGCTGGGACAAGCAGCTCCACCATCCACGCCCCCCGTGGAAGGATTGCGCAATAACACTCCGCAGTTTTATGCACTGACAGGCGCCCGTATTATTCCTCGTCCTGGCCAGGTTATTCGCAACGGTACGCTGGTGCTGCGCGACAGCAAAATCGTTAGTGTGACAGCTGGCAAAAACGTACCTGCCGGTGCCCGGGTGATCGATCTCTCGGGAAAAACTATTTATGCAGGTTTAATTGACTCGTTTAGTGAAGTTACCTTGCCGGCAGCCGCCAACAACTCTGGAGCGATTCATTGGAACTCCACCATCCGCCCTCAGCGATCAGTGGCCACACACTATCAGCGAAACCAGGCCCTGAATGAAAAGCTTCGCAAACAGGGCGTTACTGCACGGCTCATTGCGCCTGCCCAGGGGATTCTGAAAGGGACCAGTGCACTTATTACGACTGGAACAGAAACCGATAGCGCAGCGATTGTTCAGCCGAACGTTGCCCAACATCTTCAACTAACCGTACCTCGAGGCCGCGGTCGAGATCAGTATCCCAATTCACCGATGGGAGCCGTAGCCCTGGCACGACAGTCCTTTTACGATGCCCAGTGGTATGCCAGTGCCTGGGCTGCCTATGGTAAGAATACCAAGCTAGTGCAACCAGAACGAAACGATGCACTGGCTGCCCTGCAACCTTACTTGAATCACTCCGGCCTATTGATTACCGACGCATCGAATGAATTATTCGTACTGCTAGCTGACCGGTTTGCCCGTGAATTTAAGCTCCGTACCATGGTGCGAGGTTCGGGCAACGAATACCGTCGCTTAGAAGCCGTCAGGAAGACGGGGCTCCCGCTGATCGTTCCGGTGAATTTTCCCAAGCCTCCCAATGTCGGCACCGACGAAACTGCTCGCGGTGTAACTCTCGAACAACTGATGCATTGGGACCACGCACCAGAAACTCCTGGTCGCCTGGACCAGGCGGGAGTTACCATCCTGCTACCCAGTCATGGGCTGGAGGACACC
>CAZXJC010000010.1:0-4177 GCA_964640885.1 uncultured Pirellulaceae bacterium
GCGGAGCGATTCGATTGCTTGCCGACTAGCTTGATACCGACCCAGTGATTGCCAAAGCCTGGATTCTCAAACAGTCCATTGCTGAATTTGTCTCCCACGTACCAGCCACCGATCTGAATGAAAAAATCCTGGTCGCCGTCGTTGTCCAGATCTGCAAAAGAGATGCCGTGTCCCTTTTGTAAGTGTCCGAAGCCACCAGCGGTGGTGACGTCAGTAAATTTCTTGCCGCGCTGATTATGAAACATCAAGTTTGGCATCAAGGCAATGTACTCGGGAGAACCGGTTCCCAGGTAGAAATCGAGAAAACCGTCGTTGTCCAGATCTCCGAAATTACATCCCATCGGCTGGGTGGCTCGAACCAGGTTCAGTTCCGCAGCACGTTCGACGAATCCACCCTGGCCATTGTTCTGGTAAAGTTCATCGGCAGCAGCATTGGTCGAGGTTCCAAAATAGTCTGCTGCAATGTGTTGCACGCCAATCTGGTAGCTGGGTACGAACAGGTCGAGCTGGCCGTCATTATTGAAGTCCCAAAACCAGGCAGGGAAACTTGGAATAGGTGTTTGAACGTCGAGTGCCCCTGCTACGTCGCTGAACGTACCGTCCCGGTTGTTACGATAGAGATTGTTCGGTTGACCCATGTTCGAGATGAACAAATCAGGCCAGCGATCCTGGTCGTAGTCACCAAAGATTACGCCCTTACTAAGGAGTGGTTCCCCGTAACCTGCCAGGCCCGCTTCTTGGGCTACGTCGCTGAAGGTGCCATTGGCATTGTTGCGGAAGAGTTGATTTGGTTGCAGCTCATTTCCGATGAAAAGGTCCAAGTCTCCGTCAAGATCATAGTCTGCCCAACTGGCTGTCTGGGTCGGCCGATGGACTTCCCCCAGACCAGCTGCAAAGGTGACGTCTTGAAACTGGCCCTTGCCATTGTTTTGCAACAGCGAATTAGGCTGGATTCCATAGCCCTCGGTCCAGCCACCGCGTAAGACCAGGAAATCAAGATCGTTATCGTTGTCGTAATCGGCCTGGATGAGATTCAAGCCACCGTAAATGCCGATTAAGCCCGCAGCGATTGTGCGATCGACAAAGGTTCCATCTCCCTGGTTATGGAAAAAATAAATCTGGCCGCGGGGATCCCAGGTGGAGCTGACGATGTCTAGCAAACCGTCATTATCAAAATCATCCACGATCGCACCGCCACTTAGATTAAAAGAATCCACTTTCAACCTGGAAGCAATGTTGAGAAAGCGGGGAAACGATTCGTCGGAATTAAAAGCCTCTGGAGCGATAAGGTATGCCTCAGGTACCTGGTCTGGGTAGCCGCCAACGGCCATCTGCGAGATGTTCAGTAACCAGCGAGCAGTCGCCTGTTGAGGATTTTGTTTCAATGCCAGCATCAAGAACTTGATGGCTTCTTTGGTATGTGCCTGTTTGACATGAATTCCCTTGCCTCGGATCGGTAACAGGCAACTGTCGGTCGTGTGGTTTGCAACACAGTTTTCATTTTCTGCGATGCGGAAATGAGCTAGCGCTGTCATCAACAAGACCAATGAGTGCTGGTCGTTTTCGATGGCCGGTTTCACCTGCGGCGCAAATCGACAGGCGGCTTCAAAATACGTCACGGCCTGCTGATTCTGGCCCAACCGCAACATGTGCTCGGCCACTAGCCAGTTAAGTTGGAAGCGATCCGTCGTTGTTGCGTCTTCAGGAAGACTGGCTAAGTCAGCCAAGGCCTGCTTGCTATCGGCCGCACCAAGGAAAGGGTTCTCTTCTCGAGTGCTTTCCTTGATTGACCGGAGCAGCGAGATCATCCGTTGGTGACTGGCCGCAGCCGTCTTTGGCGCGATCGTTGCCTGATCGCGAGGAATCCACAACCAAATTCCCAGACTACATATAATGATGCTAAGTCCAGCGGGAATCAGGGCTTTTCTCATGACATGCTCTTGGTTTCGCTGGCTAACCGAGCCAATTAGTTGAGCCAGCCGAAGTTTTTAGTTCAAATTCCGTAAAACAAAACCAGATTGGCGAAACATAATCAATTTTGTGGGTTTCTCTTAAAACAGGGTAGATGTTCTCTATCTAAGCGAATCTCCCGAAGATAGTATAGTGATGAACTTTGTCGAATGAATAAACACCCGAGTGGTGCACGTCTTTTCTCTTTAATTTTGGGGCTAAAGTCAGATGAAATTATTTAAATCAGCATTGTTTTGCTTCTGTTCTTTGAGTTGCCTGGTAGTAACTCTAGCCGATTCGGCTCAAGCCCAAAACTTGAGAAATCAGGATGGTTCCACTGAATTATTGGTTGCCTTCCAGGCACCCAGCCGGGCCATTCGTAGACCAGCCGACCAGCAGCGGGATGCTTCCCGAAATCCCAGCCAGGGAGAGGAAGCCAAGAAGAAAGCTGATAACAAGAAAGCTGACAACGAAAAACAACCAGCCGCTAGCTCGAGCAGCCGCAGCGGTTCCAGTCGCAGTGGTTCCAGCCGTAGTGGTTCCAGCCGTAGCGGAGGAGACGCCGCTAAGAAAGCAGCTGACGAAAAACAACCAGCCGCTGGCTCGAGAAGCCGCAGTGGTTCCAGTCGTAGCGGTTCCAGCCGTAGTGGCTCGAATGCCAACCGTGGGGGAGAGGCAGCTCGGACACCTGACTTGGAAGCAGTTAAAAAACGACTTGATGCGGCCGTCAAAGAAGAGCTCATTACTCGTAAACAAGCTGATGAGAGGTTGGCAGCTTATCGTAAACGACTCGCCGAAGATCGTGGAAACCAGGCCCGTGAGGGTCAAACTCGCGATGCTTCCCGTAGCCGTAGTGGTTCCAGCCGTAGTGAAGGCAATGAGAGAAAAACAGGGGAAGATGATCCGCGGATCGCAAGATACCGATCTATTGAAAGACAGCTTGCTGAGGCAGTTAAAGCCGGAAAACTTTCTGAGAAAGATGCCGACGCTAAATTGATAGCTCTAAGAAAGAAGCTGTGGGCTAGTGACCGGAGTAATGACAACAATACCCGTACCAATCAGCAACGATCCAGTGATCGTGGTGGTGATCTCGAAGCACGCCGCAGACGGATCGAGGCAGGTGTCCGGAGTGGCAAGATTACACGCGAGGCCGCGGCCAAGATGATGGAAGACCTTAGCAAACGGAGTGACGGAGCTAATCGTGGCGGTGACGATGCCAAGAAACGGGCAGAAGAAGCGAAACGCCGAGCAGACGACACGAAACGTCGAGTGGAAGCAGACGCAGCCCGCCGCAAGGCTGAAGCTCAGCGGAAGTCAGAAGCAGCGCAGAAAGCTGGTGGAGACCAACGACGTGAAGCTTCACGAAGTCGTGGCAATTCAGGCCGTGGTTCTTCCCCTAATACCAGCCGTAGCCGTGAAGAGATCATGGAAGCGATTCGCGCACGGATGGCTCAAAGTCGTGGTAGCCAAGACCGAGATGCTTCCCGAGGACGGGGTGGTTCCAGCCGCGAGGA
Organism: uncultured Pirellulaceae bacterium; assembly: GCA_964640885.1. Lineage (GTDB taxonomy): Bacteria > Planctomycetota > Planctomycetia > Pirellulales > Pirellulaceae > JAZADA01. Next base: position 3,465 of record CAZXJC010000010.1, read on the forward strand.
TATCATGAACGCGATCCGCGAGCGGATGGCTCAAGGCCGTGGTGCCCAGGGTCGTGGCAATGATAATCGAGGTTCACAAGGCCGTGGTGCCCAGGGTCGTGGTAATGATAATCGAGGACCACAAGGGCGTGGTGCCGGTCGAGGCCGGGGTGGTAGCGACGAGCGTGGTGCCCAGGGGCGCGGTAATGGTGGCCCAGGTGCCCAACAAGGTCGCGGTGGCCCAGGTTTTCAGCGAGGTCGTGGTGGCCCAGGACGTGGTGGTCCCGGTGGTCAACAGGGCCGTGGTGGACCCGGACGTGGTGGACCCCCATGGGCTCGCTAATCAGGCAACAGTTGGGCTAATCGCTAAAAGTTTCAGCTAATCTTTAAGCGTCACCTATTGGTGGCAGCGATTCCACGTTTAGCAATCCAGCTGCAATAGCAGCCTCGTGGCCAGCTTGCCATTGGTCTGAGTTTTCTGTCTTCAGCAGTTCGTAATGAAGAGACTAGTACGATAATGGAATCGCTACAGACTGTCTCATGCGGTAGACGGCTGCTTCGGTTCCTGGTGTCGAACTGAAAAGACAATCTTCCAGGATGAAGACCTGGTAGCCATGAGCCAGTAGTCCGAGAACCGATTGCAGGACACAGACATCGGTTTCAGTACCGGCGACAATTAATTGTTTACGTCCAAGTGTTTCCAGTGACTGTAATATTTCCGGTTCCCCGCAGAG
>CAZXJC010000011.1:0-4615 GCA_964640885.1 uncultured Pirellulaceae bacterium
TTAAAGATGACGGCTACAAGATTGATACGGTGATTGAACAGATTGTCTTGTCAAAACAATTCAGATGTCGACAGGACCGCTGAGGCGATGGAACCTTTTGTCCATAACTAGCAGTGCCCGATCAAAACCCTTGCAGACACAGTCTGCCGGGGCGAAGATAGGGGCTGTCTTAAACGATCTCTTTCCCGTCATCCTAGGTAAGTCGATCGTAATACCAGGATAACTTCAGTAAACCGGCCGCTCCAACCATGAAAACTATTCTTCCTGCCAGCCTTCTCAGCCTGCTACTGCTTTGTTCAACATCGTGGGCTGACGTTCGCCTGCCCCGGCTGTTCGCCGACAACATGGTTCTCCAACAGCAAACGAGTAATGCTGTTTGGGGCTGGGCGGAGGCTGCTGAGCGCGTGACGGTCACCGCTAGTTGGGGAGCAACTGCTGCGACCAAGGCAGATAAGAACGGCCGCTGGAAGTTGTTCCTGGCAACCCCGAGACACGGAATCAATCACTCGCTGCTCATCACCGGCGAAAATACGATCAGGATTCAGAATGTTGCCATCGGTGAAGTTTGGCTCTGTGCGGGCCAGTCGAACATGGGGTGGGCAATGGGTAACTCGTTTGAGGCTGCGCAGGAAACCGCGGTCGATCTGCCGAACTTCCGCATCTTCAAGTCACAGCGAGAGCACTGGCATGAGCCGCTGGAAGAATCCCGTGATCGTCTGCAACAATGGAAGCCCTGTAACCCCAAGTCAGCTGCCGAAACGTCGGCCGTCTCCTACTATTTCGGCAAGCTGCTCCATCAACACCTGGATGTCCCTGTCGGGATTATTGTTCAGGCGTATGCCGGAACGCCGATCGAAGGCTGGCTGCCGTGGGATCTGCAAAAGAACGATCCGCGGTCGATTGCACATAAGAAGTTGCTCGATCAGAACGCGCGGCGCAGAATCGCTCGCGGGGAAACCGTGGAAAAATCCCTGGCCGCATACGAGCGAGAATTCAAACTCTACACGGCCAAGATCGACGCTGGCGAAACGATGAAAAATGCTTTCCGGTCTTTGCAGCCACCATTTATTACTAAGCCAGCGTCGTTGGGTCACCAGTACCCAGCTCACATTTTTAATGCCATGATCTATCCACTGCGGCCCTACGGGATCCGTGGCATGATTTGGTACCAGGGAGAACGAAATTCTAAGAACGTTCCCCAGGCGATTCATTACCGCCAGCAATTGGCACAATTGATTCGCTACTACCGGTCGTCGTGGCATGCCCAGTCTGCTGGAAACGTTCGTGATGATTTTCCCTTTCAGTTCACGCAATTGCCCAGTTGGAATCCACCACAGACTAAGCCAGTGGAAGGGCTAGAAGCGGCCTGGGTAGCAAACCGGGAAGCGATGCAGCAGGTGGAACGAGATGTCCCCAGTGTCGGATTCGTTGTGTCGATTGATACGGGTGACGCTATCGCTCTGCATCCTAAGAACAAGAAACCGATCGGCGTTCGACATGCCTTGCTGGCATTGCAGCAGACCTATGGTAAGAAGATCGTCGGGCAAGGGCCCCGCTATACGGGACACCATATCGAAGATGGTCAGGTCGTCCTGGAATTTGCTGCGGTAGGCTCAGGTTTGATGCCGGCCAGCCGCGGACCGCTTAACGCGTTTGCCATCGCCGGAAAAGACCGTCAATGGTATTGGGGCGATGCTCAAATTAAAGACAAGACGGTCGTGGTCTCTTCGGACAAGGTTGCCAAGCCGGTTGCTGTCCGTTACGCCTGGGCGATGAATCCATCGCGCCGCAACCTGCTCTACAACAAGGAGGGTCTGCCTGCTTCGCCATTTCGGACGGACAGTTGGCCATTGTTTAACATGGGTGACGAGATTATTGTGGTCAACAAGCCGGCCAAGCCAGATGGTTATAAGCCTGTCGACTGGAAACGCCCACGGATGCCCCAAGCGACTGCCGCTGACCAGCCTTCTTCAGACTCGAAGTGACGTGGCTAGGGCCATTTAGCTTGAGCGTCCACCTGGGCGTACGATGGCTGATAGACTTGGCGGAAAGTTTACTCCTCCGGCGGGGAGCTGAGTTTCATGGAAATAGTTGCCATTATCATCATCGTGATTTGTGGTCTACTGGCCCTCTTTAACTTGATCAACCTCTACTACTTTGCCAGGCGTTTTCTCATCTACTGGCGTCACCCTGATCGCGACTACCTGGATCATCTCAGTGAGGTAGCTGCCAGGACTGCTTATTGCTCAGAGTGCCATTACCGTGGGAGGCTGGCATGGCAGGGAGAATCTGACCAGACCTCGATTGAGCGGTTACCCGATCGGGAAATGTTCTGTTGCCAGCAGTGCGGCAGCGCAGATTGGGAATTTGTTACGGACCAGTAACCGACAGTTTTTCCCTGTTCTGGGGCCTTTCTGCACCCTCTAAACGCTTGCCGGAGTTTTCATCGGGGCTTCTTTAGCAGGGTGGTGTTTGTACTTGCAGAACAGAAATAAACGAAACCTGATCGCAGTCCCCTTGGGCCAACTGCCAGGTTTTAGAGAACAGAACCGGCCCGATGAGAAAGGTGAATATTATGAAGAGGCAAACATTACTATTGTTATTGGTGGGAGTCATGAGTTTGGCAGGAGCAGAGGAAGCGTTCTCGCAGACGCCGCAAGGTCGGGCTAATCCTCGTTTCAAGTCCGATCAGAAGATGGACGTTAACCGACTCGAGTTCCGTGGTCCAAAGCGATCTAATGCGGCTGTCGACAAGACGAGACGGGACGTCATTCTTGGGGAGATTCCCGACTGGCTTAAAGATATCATCGGGCCAATGCCTCCAGGGAGCCCCGGGCCCACGTTTCCGGAACCAGAGCTTGATGAACTGGTGACTGACATCATGGTCGACATCTTGCTTGAGCAACAATTTGGTCTGGAAAACTACAACTACGACGTGCCGATCTTCAATCGCAGAAAACCGGAAAATCGACTTGAAGGAGCCGTCATCGTCGGTGGCTTGATCATCATTGTTGACAAGGATCACCCACTTGTGATCATTGACATTGATGACCTGCTGGAGAACCCGGCTGAGTACCAAGGTTCTGATGGAGACAAGGTCTGGGACGTTCAGCAAGGTCGCTAAACAACTAGCTCGTTTGTTTCAAACTGAAGACGACGATCGCCCTGGGGATATTTCCTCCAGGGCGATCGCTCTTTCTTGCTGTTCTGCAGCGACGGTTGGAATCTGGATGACTTGCAGCGAGAGGCAGTTGAGGTGAAGATGGGTCCCTTGTAGACAGGTGCTTGTTAGAGGAAGTCAGTCGCCTGCCGGCAGGTTCTGTAGATGGGGGGATCTCGATGAAGCGACTATCACGTGGGCGAGTGTTTCGCCTGGCCCTGGGATTGCTGTTGATGTTGGCCGCCCGTATGGATGCTGCTCCACCGCGGCCTAATATTCTCTTCTGTATTTCAGACGATCAGAGTTATGCCCACACCGGTGCTAACGGTGAGCGTCAAATTAAGACGCCTGCCTTTGATCGTATTGCTCGCGAGGGGCTCCGCTTCACCCGTGCTTTTTGCGACGCTCCCACCTGTGGGCCTTCGCGGAGTGCGATCCTGACTGGCCAGTCCATCTGGCGATTGGAGGAGGCGGGAAATATTCACAGCACTTTACCCGCTAAATTTACCACCTACACGCAGTTGCTGCAGGAGGCCGGTTATGCCGTCGGTTTTACCGGTAAGGGCTGGAGCCCTGGCCGCCTGGAACCAGGTGGTCGCACGACCAATCCGGCTGGGACGGAATTCAGTAAGCGAAGGACGAAGCCTTCTTTCAAGGCGATGTCGAACAAGGATTATGCCGGGAACTTTACTGACTTCTTGGGCCAAGTGTCGAAAGGACAACCTTTTTGCTTTTGGCTGGGGACGCATGAACCCCATCGCGGTTTTGAACGGGGGATTGGACGACGGACGGGGAAGGATCCGGCCCAGGTAACCGTGCCTCCGATCTTTCCCGACCATCCGATCGTCAGAAGTGACTTGCTCGATTACTTTGTCGAGATCGAACACTTTGACAAGATGGTTGCTCGGGCCATTCAAACGCTGGAAAAAGCTGGTCAACTGGAAAACACGATTGTCGTGGTTACCAGTGACCACGGCATGCCTTTTCCGCGTGCCAAGGCCAGTCTCTATGATGCGGGGACCCATGTGCCGCTGGCTATTCGCTGGCCCGCGGGAATTAGCGAGGGGGGGCGTGTCTACCAGGGGTTGGTCAATCTTAGTGACATGGCTCCCACTTTCCTGGAAGCTGCTGGTTTGCCAGTGCCGCAGATGATGACGGCCAGCAGCCTGGCAGACGTGTTTGCCAACCGGCCAACGAAGGATCGCTCCGGCGCCTACGTTGCCATGGAACGTCATGACGGCTGTCGCCAGGGGGGTAAGGGCTATCCTTGCCGTGCGATCCGTACCCAGGACTATCTTTATATTCGTAATTACGAACCGAGCCGCTGGCCAGCTGGTAATCCCGACCGCGTGTTCAGTGCCCGTAACATTCCTTACGGCGAGGTCGATTCATCACCGACAAAGATGTTGCAGCTGGATAGCAAGGGAAAGTATCCTTATCAGGGTTTTTATGACT
>CAZXJC010000012.1:0-2560 GCA_964640885.1 uncultured Pirellulaceae bacterium
ACGCCCTCGGCGCACTGCCCCTCGTCCTGGTCTTCGTGATGCGCTTTGCCATGCGCGAAACCCGGCGATTTGACGCACTTCGGGAATCGAGCGAAGAGAACGAAGAGGGCGAAGAAGCGGACACGTCGCTCATCGTTCCCAAGGCCAACTCCCTACGCGAGCAGTTCCAGAACGCGCTCACACCCTGGCAGCCGCGCTATCGCAAGCGCAGCGCTGTGGTGACACTCCTGTGGAACTGTGTTCACCTGGTCACCGCGCCTTCGGTGGTCTACTGGGTGATCTTCGCCCGCGAGGATCTCGGCCTGACCACCAGCCAGGTAGGAGACATCGTGTTCTGGGGCTACGCGGGCGGCGTCGCGGGACATTTCGCTGCTGGCTATCTCATCGACTGGGTCGGTCGAAAATACACCTGTTCGGGTTTCTACGTCCTGGCGGCCGGGTCCATCTACATGCTCTACCACGTACCCACCCTCGAGGGTCAGTACTTGTGGATGATCTCCACGGTCTTCTGCTTCGGTGCCGCGAACACCGCCACCCACGTGTACGCGTCGGAACTCTTCCCGACCGAAATCCGAGCTACGGGCTACGGCTGGACGACCAACTTCCTGGGACGCATCAGCGAAGTCATCACGCCAATCGCCATTGGTGCCCTGATCGTTCCGCTGGGCGGAATTCCGGGCGCCATCGCCGCAGTCGCCATCGGTCCGGTTCTCGGGGCACTCCTGGTTCTGCGTTACGCCCCAGAGACCAAGGGCCTGACGCTTGAGGAAATTCAGGCGAAGATGGATGGGGGCGAAAAGTCCGGTGCCTGAACCAACCCCAACCGTGCGGTATCCAAGAATCAACGGCGCACGTGAATCGGCTCATCGAGCCTGGGGCGCCCGGAAAGGAGGAATGGCGTGCTGATTCGGCGGACACCGGGGATCCCGGAAAGCAAAATCACGGATCCGGGAGACTACCTGCGAAGGCGAGAGTTCATCGCCACCTCCGCCCGACTGACCCTGGGGATCGCTGCCGGTGGGCTCCTGGCCGGATGCCTGGACCCCGACCAGGCCGACGCCGCCCGCGACGCGAATGATGCTCCGCGCGAAAAGCTCACCCACGTGACCAAGGGAGCGCCACAATTCCAGACCTCCGAGAAGCCGACTCGCGAATGGGATGCCACCCACTACAACAACTTCTACGAATTCGGGACGGGCAAGCGAGACCCCGAAAAATATGCGGGTTCCCTGGTGACCAAGCCCTGGTCCGTCGTCGTTGAGGGAGAAGTCGCGAAACCCGGCGTCATCGGTGTCGAAGACCTGATCCGCCAGGACGAACTCGAGGAACGCACCTACCGGCTGCGCTGCGTCGAAGCCTGGTCGATGGTCATCCCGTGGATTGGCGTCCCGTTGGGCCAGGTTCTGAAACGCTTCGAGCCCACCTCGAAGGCCCGCTATGTCGCGTTCGAAACCCTCTACGACCCGGAACAGATGCCGGGCCAGAAGCGCAATACGCTGGACTGGCCCTATCGAGAGGGGCTACGGATCGATGAAGCCATGAATCCCCTCAGCCTGCTCGCGGTGGGGATGTACGGCGAGGTCATGCCCAACCAGAACGGCGCCCCGATTCGCCTGGTGGTGCCCTGGAAGTACGGCTTCAAGAGCATCAAGTCCATCGTGAAGATTCGTCTCCAGGAGACGCAACCGTTCACGAGTTGGAGCGACATGACTCCCAGCGAATACGGCTTCTACGCCAACGTCAACCCCGACGTCGATCATCCGCGCTGGAGCCAGGGCCGCGAACGCCGCATTGGCGACCTGTCGAAAAGACCCACCCTGCCCTTCAATGGTTACGCGGACCAGGTGGCAGGCCTCTATGCGGGAATGGACCTCCAGGCGAACTACTGAACCCCTACCGGCGAGGTCGGTCCCGTGGTTGTCCAACCGAAACAAGTTCATGCGCTGGTGGTGGCAGCGTGTCTCGTCCCGGCCGCCTGGCTGGCGTGGGCCGCCACCATGACCTTTGGCGACAACCTCGTGGCCCCCCCTCCCCTGGGCGCCAACCCCATTGAAGAAATCACGCGCTTTACCGGGATCTGGACTCTGCGCTTCCTGGTGCTGGCCCTGGCCGTCACCCCCCTGCGGCGCCTGGGCTGGAAAGGCCTGGCGCCCTACCGGCGCACCCTGGGCCTGGTGACCTTCTTCTACGCATGCCTGCACCTGGCGACCTACGTGGGCCTGGATCTCGGCTTCGACCTCGGCTCGGTGACCGAAGACATTCGCAAGCGTCCGTATATCACCGTCGGCTTCACCGGGTTCGTGATTCTGTTGGCACTTGCGGTGACCTCGACGAAACGAGCCATGAAACGCCTGGGACGCAACTGGACAAGGCTCCACCGACTGGTCTACGTCGCTGCGCTCTGCGGCGTGATCCATTTCATCTGGCTCACCAAGGCCGACTTCCGCGAGCCAACCGTGTACGCCATCCTGGTCGGCATCTTGTTATTGGCGCGGATCGTACCGGCAGCGAGACAAAAGGCTGCCTCTCGCCTTGCTCCGCTTACCTGAGCGCGCGAAGC
>CAZXJC010000013.1:0-4038 GCA_964640885.1 uncultured Pirellulaceae bacterium
CCAACTGTGGCGTCTTGTCTTCGTTGCCCTCGAATGCACCCGAGTCCGTCGCCTGACCCTGCTCTGCGGTGTCGTTCAGTGCGTCCTGCTCGTCGTGTTCCTTGCCGATCCTCTCAATCTCGTCGGCGCCCTGCTCGTCGCCGCTGATCTCCTTCTCGAAGGCTTCCAGGTACTCCAGGATGGAATTGATGACATCGGCCTCGTCAGCCGCTGTGAACGGAATTTTCAGGGAGTTCACGTACGCCAACCGCTTGAGACACGCTGCGTACTTTTCGTAGCCGTCCTCATCCAGTCGAAATCGGAGTTCCGTGAGGTGGCTTCTCCATGGCATCCCCGACAGGCCGTCTATTCCGCTCGTTCCGCCCGCAAAGTCATCTTCAAGTGGCTCCCGGCCCTTTTTGGCCAACATGCATTCGGCGGCCGCTACGGGGATGGCGTCCTGAGAAGGATTGGCTGCTTCCGCCCCGATTCGCGACAGTCGCTCTATGAGGGCTTCTTTGACCCGCTCCAGGTCGGGCCGCAAGCCCAGATAATCGACGTTCGACATGCCACTACCTGAAAGTGACCCCCTGAAAGAAAGCTGCGCGGCAGCCGGTCAGGTTTCCGGTGTTCGAACCGTCGTTCTAGCCGCGCATCTGGATTCTATCTCGCCTCCCTCCCGCCGTTAATGACTTTGTCTGCGAGGGTAGATGCCGTGCGGTCGGCGGCCGTGCTGGCTGAGTCACCGATTGCCTTTGGACGTTCGATGACCTGATGACGGGACGGTCCAGCTTACTGCTCAATCAGCGACGCCGTACAATGCAAAAGCCACGAGCGTTGAACTCGTGGCTTTCACTGTTTCGAGCCGCGATGGCCCAAGCGATCAATCACTCGCACGGTACGCCTGCGGCTGTTTTGCGTCAAGCTGGAGGTGTTCCATGACCAAAGCATGCCTGTTAACCCACCGCGACAAAAACGGTGTTCACATCCCAATCATGGCACGTCTTGATGATGACGACCCGCGCGACGGAGCGATCGCTGTATTCACATCAATTGAAGAGGCCAATAACTCGACGTTTGGCATGCCTCCCGACGTTTCTCCGACGCAGTTTCCCGACTATCAAACTTTTGCAGGTGTGCTAGAAGATGTCTGTCACAAAAACAACACGAACCAAGTTCCAGTTGCCACCTGCCAAACTATTCCAGCTGCAGCCGGATGTACACGTTGGCGTGGATCCACCACCGCGACTTACCACGCGGAACCCTGAGTTGCGATTCCCTCTGCTGTCTGCTGGGCTGTATTCGGTGGTGAAATTCACTTGCATGTAAGGATTGTTGGTGCCGGTTTCGTAAGTTCCGCCCCGCCTAATACGTTCGGTATTCTCTGCAAGCGTGTCGGTCATTTCCCACACTTGGCCTCCCTGGTCGAACGTGCCATAGGGGCCCGCAGAGTTCTCATGCTCGCCGACCTCCGTGCGGAACCAGGGGGTGCCGATCCCTACGATGCCCAGATCATGGGAAGTACCGTCGCCGTTCCAGGTGGCGGTGTTGCCTGGGTCGGCAGCAATAACCTTACCGGCAGCGTCTACATCGTTTTCGGTGACAAAGCCGGGCCGGTCGTCGCTGCTGGTGGGATAAAGCCAGTAGTTGCCCGTATCGCCGTCGTTCTTGTGGTAGCCCGCCTTGACCCACTCGTCCACGCTGGCAACCGCCCACTGCCAGTCGGGTTTGCGCTCCATTGACCAAATACTCTCGTTGACGTCGTACGCCCCGTTCTCGGTCGAGTCCGCATTCTGCGGGACTCCAATCGGCTGACCGTTGTGCAGCCAGTTGGCAAAACGCAGCGCGCGCGGGATTTGCCAGTGGCTGACAGTCCCTGCTACAATCAGCCTCATGGCAGCCTGCAACCCTTATTACAAATGGCTGGCGATACCGCCCAAAGAACAACCGCCCAACCATTACCGACTGCTTGGTCTGGCCGACTTCGAATCCGATGCGGACGTGATTGAAGGGGCTGCGGAACAACGCACCATTTACCTACGCACGTTTCAAACGGGTCCTAATTCCGAACTGGCCGAACGCTTGCTTAACGAATTCTCTGCAGCCCGCAAGCACCAGGGAGGCCTTGGCATGACGAAGAAACCGGCTATTGCAGTCTTAGTAGCCCTCTTGCTGGCCGCTACGGTCAATTCCATCGCTGCAGCGCCCGCACCAACGGTGACTTTAGCCAACAACGGCAAGGCGGCGTTTCCGATTGTGGTCAGCGAAAATGCGAGAGACGAGGCCCGACTGGCTGCCCAGACACTGGCCGCTTATCTGAGCGAGATCAGCGGGGGCACCTTCGTCGTCAAGACCGGTGACGGCCAGCAGGGAATCGCGGTCGGCATGCATAATGATTTTCCTCGCACCGGCACGGGTGCCGCTCTGAAGCCAGAAGTAATTTCGCGAGCCGACGATTTTCTCCTCCGCACGCACGCCAACGGCCTGTACGTGATCGGCACGACTCCCGTTTCCGTCCGACATGCCGTCTGGAGCCTGCTTTACCGTTTCGGACATCGCCAGTTCTTTCCAGGCGAAACTTGGGAGGTCGTTCCTAGTGAACCGACCCTACGGATTGCCGGCGACGAGGTAGTTCATCCAGATCATCCATTCGCTGGGATGTTTCATTCCTTTGGGACGTTTTGGCCGAAGCAGAACAAGGAGAGCCACCAGTGGCTGGAACGTAACCGGATGATCAACAGCCACGACTGGAATTTTGGACATGTGTACCAGGAACTTTCGCGAGAGTATCCGGAAATATTCAAGCAGCACCCTGAGTACTGGGGACTGGTAGACGGAAAGCGGGCGAGCGGCAAGTTATGCCTGTCGAATGCAGGCCTTCGCAAACTGTTTGTCGAACGTTCATTGAAATGGCTAAAAGACCATCCCAAGGCCGTTGTGGTTTCCGCCGAACCGGCTGACGGTGGTGGGTGGTGCGAGTGCGCAGCGTGTCAAGCACTGGGCAGTCCAACGGACCGGGCCTTGGGTATGGCAAATGAGGTCGCCCGCGCTGTCGAAACTGCCTATTCCGGACGGGAACGCTACGTTGGCCTTCTCTCCTATTCACATCACTCACCGCCGCCGAAGAACATCCAGGCACACCCGCGTGTGTTGGTGGGTTTTGCGCAGGGATACTACTCTGGCCAGTTGATCGGCAAGGAGCTAGTGGAAGCCTGGTTGGAACGGGGTGTGAAACAGTTCGGCACCTACCACTACCTCAATGTTTATCAATTGAATTACGATCTGCCTGGCCGACCGGCATCGGCTGCCCTGAAACGGATGGCTGGTAAGATCAAGGACTATCACAATCGGGGCGCCGTCTACTGTTATGGCGAATCAACCGATAGTTGGGGGCCGGCGGGCCTGGGCATGTACGCAGTGTCACGATTTGCGTGGGACGTCGATCAGGATGTAGACGCGCTTGTTGACGACTTCCTGACACGCTGTTTTGGCGATGCAAAGGTCCCGATGACACGATTCTATGATTTGATCAACGGCGACAACGCGCCGCTTGTCTCCGCCGACCTGGTCGGGCGGATGTACCGAACCTTGAACGAGGCCCGTCAGCAAACCAAGGATCCGCGAGTACGGGCGCGGATCAGAGACCTGTTTCTCTGGAGCCACTACGTCGAGTTGTTTCGTGCTTACAAGCCAGCTCAGGGCCAGGAGCGACAGGCGGCGGTTGAGCGGATGGTTCGCCATGCTTACCGTATGTGTAATACTCACATGATGGCATCACGGCCCGCTTATTATTTTTTCGATACCAATATTGGTGGCGGCGGTATCGACCGAAAGATAAAAGTTCCTGCTGAGGCTTTTTGGGAGATCAAGGAAGAAAAGAACCCCTGGAAAAGCAGCAATCCGTTTACTTCAGGCGAGATCGATACGATCGTCAAGCGAGGCATCCTCAGCAATCCTATTCACGACATTGAGCCTGTCACCTTCAGCACGAAGCTTGTGCCCGCCGACCGGCTTGAATTCCCGAGAGACAAACCGCGCGGTCGGCTCTGCGCCTATTTC
>CAZXJC010000014.1:0-2916 GCA_964640885.1 uncultured Pirellulaceae bacterium
TACTGGAAACATTCCAAATCATATATGACACAACTCACTTTTTCAGCTTTTCTTGAATGTGTTTTTAGTTTCTACGGCTATGGTCACCAATGCAACCCTTAACGGTCACTGTCCCCGGTAAAGTCAGAACCCACTGACTTTAGTCAATCACAGTTGCAGGTTTCGGATGGTGTAGTCCGAACAACTATGGTTCCTGATAAACAGGGATTAGTTGTGATTCGAAAATTGAGTCAAAAAGGAAACCGATACTAACCATCTACCGATGGCCTGACAGTTCAATCTTGCTTAAAGTTAATGCCTGCAGGTGGCTAATCAGCTAATGCAGACGATAGATATTCTCCTATTAAAGAATAATAATTAGCGATTTGGCCAGGGGTCGATGACACAAACAAATCGACCCAGGGCAGAATCGACAAAAAATAGTTAGCCCAATCCGGGTATTTAGTTACCTTATCGGCAGAAGTAATATGACACTAATATGACATAACCTACTTTTTAAGGTTTTAGGCCTGTTTTTTAGTTTCTACGGCGATGACCACCTAACTACAGTCAAGCGCTTTCGCCTATGCCTCGGCAATTACACCGCAATTATGATGCTGGTGTTGCGGCCTGACACCCACTCCGCCCCTGGTCTGTGGACTACAGCTAGAATGCAACCGTTAACAGGTCAAGATAAAAATGGATCCTGATTCAAATAAATTTCAAGCTCTGGTGGCTATTTTTTTGTAGGCCTGGATGATAGAAAATCACTACAGGCCATCTGACACGCTCCTATCTGAAAGTAACTCGCTTGCTCGGCCGACATTCATCCTGGTTGAGATGAACATCTCGCTGAGATAGTGATAAATTAAAGGAAATGCTATTACCTTGGTCTTGGTATTGTGAGTCTAACCTCTGCTGTTAGCTAACTTATCGGCAGAAGTAGTATGACACCAATATGACATAACTCACTTTTTTTAATGTTTTTTTAATATTTTTTGGTTTTTTGTTTAACTGAACTCCAAAACAGGGGTAATTAGGCAGAGTTATTTTGATGCAGGCAGGGTTAGACCATGGTCTAGTCGATTAGGTTAGTAGTCGACTTCGGCGGTGGAGGGAATTATGGCAAGCTTCTCAGCAACTCTTGAGCTTCAGGTTTAATCCAGGGATGTTCCATCAAACTGTCGTTGGACTCTTCTAACAGTTGGCTTAGTAGTTGACGACTAGCCTCTGTCTGCTTGTAGGCCAGCAACAATTGGGCTTGTTGGTAGTGGGCTAAATCAAGAAAGGAACGCATCTGACGATGGTTGGGTTGTGAAGACAAATAATCGGTAAGGTGGGCTACAACCTGTTGGTTAATGGTCTCAGCCGCTTCTAGTCGTGCCGTCTCCAGGTAGAGGGCCGTTAAATTGGTTTGAGCTTCAGCCAAACGAAAGGGGACTTTTTCAGCTAATCTAAGGGGCAACTGGCAGTCATCTGTTGCTAACAATAGAGATTGGTAGAGACTGATGCTGTCGTGGAAAGCCTGTTCCGCCGCTAGGTATTGCTGCATTTGTTTATGAGCTTGGCCGATCAGGTTGCGTAAGCGTGCTTGAAAAAAGAGTGGACAGTCAGACAATTGAAGTCCTTGTTGCCAGGTTTCTAGGGCCTGTGTCCAACTCGATTGATGGTAAGCCAACAGGCCCGACAGCAGGTAGCCGTTGGCTACGCCTTCCACATCATCCAGGGCTTGACTGACGCTTTGCGCCTGCCGATAGTACAGTTCGGCCTGGATATAATCGGAGGATTGTTCCAGAAAATAGCCTAAACGGAAGTTGACTTGCTGCAGCATTTTTAGCCGTGAGTGAGGTGTGCAGTCAGACGGCATGGGCTGGCTTTGCAACTCCTGGTGTAATTTAGCCAACATCTGTAAGGCTGAAGTGGGATCGTTCTGATGATGGGTCAGCAGAGCCTGGTAGTAGTCGCCAATTAAATCTGTGTGTTGAGAACTTGACACTTGACGTAGATCATCAATTAAGCGTTGGTAACGATCTAGCTGCAGGTCATAGTCGGTTTCCAGAGTACGAAACTGGAGTTGAAATAGCTGGAATAATGGGTCATCACTAGCATCCGTAAAGAAGGGATTCAGTAGATCATCTAGTTCTTGATGTAAAACCTGAGCCAATAGCTGCAGGGAGCGACGTCGAAAGATATTTTGTTGTGCGGACTCAATACGGGCAATGGTTCGAGAACTGAGGCCTTGACCATTAGAATCAATACTTTTCAAGCGCTGGGCTAGTCCTTCTCGAGACCAGCCGTTGTTTTCACGCAGTTGGCGGATGCGTGAGCCGAAATCTGCATCAACAGTTAGAGTTGTTCCTCGCTGCGACATTCTGGTTAGACCTGATCGTGACTAGTACTACTTGTTAGGCATCCTATCAGAAACACGAAGTGGTGTCAATAGGCTGGTTACTTGAGAAGAGAATCATAATGATACGGCCGATGTAACTCAATCGGCATGACAGCATAAAGCATGACCCACCAAGACCCGACTATTCCCCTCTCACCTTGCGTCTCATGGCCAAAACTTGCGACTTTATCACATATCTAATATTGGTGTTGTCTCCGTCAATAAAGGGGTGAGAAAAAGTCATTCCAAGTAAATTAGAACACTCTCCAACAACTTTAATTTTTACCAGATTTTTCCTTGTTTAACGATTAGGTTAGTCAAAATATTTCAAAACCTACGTTACTAACACCAATCTTTATGTTTAAAGAGAAGGAGAAAATGTCCTTGGCCACTGGTCAATCAGATACAAACACGGCACGCAGGCGTTGCAGAACCGAGCGAGAACGCAGGCTAACTACTGTGTAGAGGGTAGTCCAAGATGGACATGGCGAAAAGGTTCGGGAGTTCCTGAAGCAAGTACACTATAATTACAAAAACCGATTGGAGGA
>CAZXJC010000015.1:0-6136 GCA_964640885.1 uncultured Pirellulaceae bacterium
TACGTGGTTGGGCGCCGTCGCGTCGGAGCTTATGGCTACGTTGGAACGCCCCCTGCCATAGCAGTTGAAATCCAGGAACCTGGCAAGTTTGTCCTGCCGAAAATGATCGTAAATCAATGCAATATCACCTCCTACCTGTCCAAGAAAGCAACTGTACACAACCTTGCTGAGCTCTTTGTTGATGCCCGTACCGATTACGTCATCGTCGAATTACCCCAGGGTTCAAAGCTTTGGAGTGTTACGGTAGCCAGCCAGCCCGTACGTCCTCAACGTTCTGGAAAAAACCAGGGCGACCGATTCCTGGTTGACCTGTCCAAGCTTAATTCTTCCATCACCGTCATCGAAGATGGACAGCAAAGGCCAGACTTGACAATCGTTTATGAAAGCAGTCATTCGATAGGACACGGTTCCCGCTTAAAACTAATTGCTCCACGTCTCTACCGCTTTGACCGGGAAACCGAAAACCTCCCCCAACAATCTCAACGGATTCCAGTCTCCAAAACCAACTGGCGACTAGTCGTACCGAGCAGCCATGGAATTGTCGGCATTGGGCAGCCGTATGAAAAACGAGCTAATCATAACTACATGACCCAAGTCGATGGCTGGCTCAAGCCTCGCCACGAATTGCCACTGGCCGTCTTCCTGGCCGGAGGCGGTATCCGGCTACCCATGGCCAGGCCGGGAGTCGACAGCGCCGTCACTACCGAGGCCCGACCTTCAGACAACACCTACGCCGAAGATGAATCAGGCATGATCTTCGATGATTTAGCTGACGAAGAGATGGAAAGCGTCGCAGAAGGCCTTCCAGAACTTGGCGGGCTCGCAAGAAAGGCCAAGCAAGTAGCTCCGCCGGCACCTCCCGGCGCCGCTCCAGTTCCCGCTACCACCGGCGCTATGAAACCCGAAGCGCCGCCAAAGCCCCAGGACAAGATAGACGCACTTGCCGAGGTCGAGCAAGTCACGACTGAGACCGCTGACCGCGAGTGGTACACCCGTGGCAAGCGGAGCCTGCAAATTCAGCTTAATGAAAATGTCGATTCCGAGGCCTCGCACGAGGTCTACGAATTTAACCATCTCAGTGAAGACGCCGAAATCACTGGGACCATCGTTCACAAATCCCAGGTGACGGTAACCGGCTGGGCGATTGGGCTACTGGTGTTCGCCCTCGGCCTGCTCCTCTGCGGTCGGCCTGGCAAACTGCAACTCAAGTTCGTCCTGGCAATCGAGATATTAATGATTGCCCTCTACTTCCTGAACCCGCTGCCAACCCTCGAAGAGGCCTGGATCATGATCGCCGCCCTGACCATCATCCTGGTACCGATTTTTGTCTTGACAACCGTTTACCGAGAATGGCTCAGCCACGTAAGTCGGCGGCTGGCTCGCAAGACGGTGACTCCCCTGCTGGTGGCAATCATCTGTTTCTCACAACAGTTGGCAACCGCCCAGGATAATGACGACGCCGTGGTTGCTGTTAAAGTCCCTGCAGGATCGGTCATTGTTCCTTACGACCCGGAAAAATTACCGGCTAAAACACCAGACCAGCAGTTGCTAGTTCCTCTCGATTACTACACCCAATTGTGGAAACGCGCTTTTCCGAACAAACCCTTACCACACGAGGTCGCTCCCGTCAGTTTTGCCATCGCAGGCGCCAGCTATGAGACCACGCTGATCGATGGCGAGTACCTGTTACTACAGGGTATTGTCGAGATTGACGTCTTTGATAGCAAGGAAGTCACGGTTCCGCTGAAATTGAACGGTGGAGTGCTGCAAAACGCTACCCTCGATGAGAAGCCAGCCAGCCTGGAACTCCGTAAGCTGGCCATTCCGATTAAACAGGTCAAAGGACAACTGTCCCCAAAAGTCGCTCCCCAGCAGGCAGACAACCTCCCACCCCCGGCAGCTGTGGAAGTGTCGGGGATGCTGCTGCATATCACAGGAAAGGGACGTCATCGGCTCGCTGTCACCATCCGCGCGCAACTAGCGCAACAGGGCGGCTGGCGTATTGCCGATATCACACTTCCAACTGGTGTAGCCACCGAGGTTCGCTTCCTGGCTCCAAACAAGAACACCGAAATTCGCTGGCAGGGAACCCATGGAAAATCTGAATTCACCACCAGCGAAGATGCTCAATCGGTCGTCTCTGGCACCGCCAGCAACGGTCGCTTGCAGTTCCGCTGGCGCAGCGGTGTTTCCCAAACCAAGGTCGACCGGGACTTGACTGCCCGCTCCGCGGTAATGGTCGACGTCCAGGAAGACGGTACCTATGTCGACTGGAATGCCACGTTCCAATTCCGCAGTGCCCAACGAGACCTGTTCCGTTTGCTAGTTCCAGTTGACTATCGCGTAGAAAACGTGCTCGGTGCCAACGTTCGCAGTTGGCAAGTGCGAACTGTTAATAACACCCAGGAGATCTCTGTTGAACTGTTGGAAGCCGCCACTCAAAAAGTAGATCTGAAAATACGCCTTGTTAAATACGAAAACATCATCAGTGGCGAAGCAGCAACGGTGAGAATCCCCCGTGTTGTCGTACCTGATTCCGTCTTACACGAAGGGACTGTCGTTGTCCGCCGAAGTCCTATTCTCAATTTGCGACCAACACTCACCAATGGCGTGGTCCGAGAAGATGTCCCCCAATCTGCTCGTTCGATTGCGGCAGAATCCCAGGGCCGTGTAGGTCCCCTGGGCCTGGAACCCGTACAAGCCTATCGCTTTTCCTCAACTGGTTTTGACCTGGAGGTCGAAACCTCCCTAATCCCCTCGAGAACAACGGCGCGACTCCAGAACGTCGTCCGTATTTCCCAACAAGAAATTACGCTGGAAACCCGCGTGGCTTACACCACCACTGGACGATCGATCCACCAGGCGAGAATCCTCGTACCGGCCGATATGATTATTCGCTCCGTCCACGCCCCTGGACTCGTCGACTGGTCGGAAGTCCCCTACGATCATGATGGCCAGCAGGTCAAGTTGATCACGGCACTCTTTGCCACCGGTGTGACAGGTTCGTTCAACGTCGTCATTGACGGTCAACTCGAGCGGAAACTGGCAGACTTGGCCAGTTCTGTTCCACACCTTTCCACGCTGGATGTCTCGACACAGAGTGGCGAAACCGCCCTGCTCACAGACCCCTCCTACTCGATCCAGCTTACCGACATCGAAAATGCCCAGTCGGTCCCAGTGGCAGCCATGTTTAGCTGGTTACGGGTGGGGCAACGGCCATACGCTCGAGCTGCTTTCCGCTTCAAGGACAACCAGTACGGTGCCAACTTCACTCTTACCCGACGCAATCCAACGATTCGCGTCAGCACCTACAGCAACGTCAAACTGACTCCACGGGCGATCGAGGAAACGCTCCTTTTAGACTATACGATCAGCAACTCCGGAATTCGACAGATCCAATTCCAGCTGCCTAACTGGCTCCAAAACGCTCGTATCAAGTCACCGTACTTACGAGAAGCAACGGTCGTGGAAAATGCCGACAACGCATCATGGGTCGATGTTACCCTGGACCTGGAAGACGAAGTCATCGGACAACTCCGTATTGTCATTGAACACGACCGTGAACTGGCATCACAACAACCCATTCCGGTCCCCATCATCGCTACCGGTAACGTCCATCAGCAGTTCGTCACGCTGGAAAGCAGCGGCGATGAAATCAAGATCGAACAGGATGTCCAGGGGCTTGAGGCCATCGAACGACACCAGCCCGAATGGGCCCAGCTAGTCAAAGTACTGCCAGGCAACATTTATGCTGCCTATAAGGTCAACGGGGCCCCTGCCGAATCAAAGCTGGTCTACAGCCCAGTCCGCAGAGCCGTCGTCGATAAGGACAACGCAAAAATCCTGCTTGCCGAAACACTCTTCTTCATGGACAGGCATGGTAGCTACCGTACCAAAGTGGTCCTGCATGTCGACAATCAGAAGGAACAATTCCTGGCAGCAGAACTTCCCCAAGGTTCCGTACTCTGGTCCGTTCTAGTCGCCGGTGCGCCAGTCAAGCCACTGGTCGACCACGAGAATCGTGTGCGGCACTTACGTATCCCACTGATCCGTACCGAACTGGGCGACAATGCCTTTACGGTTCAACTAATCTATGCCGGTAATATGCCACCACTTAACAAGTGGAGTTCCGTCGACAATTTCCCCTTCCTGAAAACTCCCGGCAACGTTCCGAGCAAGAACCATATTACGGTCAACTTGCCACGCACCTTCCACTGGAACCCGAACCCCGGTGGTACGCTTGATCGAGTCGACTCGCAATTCCAGCGACAAGAGCAGGCCAGCATTTGGGCCCAGCGCAACCTGTCGCTCTACAGCAAGATTAAGCAATCCAAGAACGTGAACGATAAGATTCGACTGCAAATGAACTTTTCTCAACAACGAGAACAGAACCGTGCTGCCGTCGACCAGCGACAATACGACCAAATCCAACAGGAACTCGACCTGTACTTCGAGAACAAGGATGTCGCCCGGGACAATCGCGGCTACATCAATGAGGGCTTCGACGAGCAATCTAATGACATTTCTCGCAACAGGGTCAACCAATTACAAAACAATTTCGAGCTCCCCAAGGCCCTGCCAAATCCTATGAAAGATGCCAGCGCAACACGCGTTCAAAATAGCCGGCAATGGCTGAGAGGCAATGGCCTGGAACAACGAAAAGAAAAAGACGAAGAAGAACAGAAAAAAAGGAATTCCCGAATCCAGAAAACAAACAAGGGAAGATCAAACCTCAGTCCCCAACAACAGCTTCCACAACAACCGGCCGGAAAAGGTGCCGTCGCTCCAGCCCCTCAGAAAGAGGCCGAAGCACGACGCAAAGGCGATCGAAATCGACAACAAGCAGCTCAGTATTACGAACAACAACAACTCCTCAACCTCCGCAACCAACCCGGGCGTACAGATACAAGATCTCAAATAGGCCGCGACAGGGATCTCGAGCAACAGTTGGATCCGCTTGAGAAACTGATCCAGCCTAATCTTCCTCCCGGCAACGATCCCTTCGGGGATGGTGAGGCTGATGCCAAAGATGCAGATGTCTATACCGACGATCAGACAGGAACTGAAACCGGACTGGTAAGCTTGGCGATTAACCTGGGCCTGGATGGCAGCAATTACGACACTTTTTACTTCAGTGCGCCCGGTGATAATTTAGAGCTAGAGATGAGCGGGATGGAAGAAACCTTTCGCAATAAATCACAACTGACTGGCGGCGGCCTGGCCATTCTCCTTGCCCTGTTTGTCGGCTACTGGCTAATCGTAAAACTCAACCAGCTGCGGTGGCTAGTCATGATCGCCGGATCTATCCTGGCACTGATCGGCTTAGCAAGCGTCGCCTATAGATTCTTGCCAGTCTACGCTGCCCTTCTCCTGGTGGCTGGCCTCATGTGGGCCTATTCCGGTTACTCGAGAAAAGAGATCGTCGTCGAACCCTAGGTCGATAGTTTTTCAGCAATCTCAACGATCCGCGGCGGGTGGCAAACTGTGGATGTAGTGCCACAAGGCCTCAAACTGTTTGTGAGCATCGGCGTCATAATATTGCTTCACCTTCGTAGTAATGCCATTGGCCGAAAGCTTAATCATGTTCGTATTAATATCAAAGCGCGGCGGATCAAACATGAACCTCTGATACGATTCGTGCCGTAAGCGATCGCGAATGTAAGTAAAATTAACCCCCTGGCTAATCTTGGTATTCTTGTCACCTCGCGGCTGCAAGTCACCGATGCCATGGCATTGCCGACAGTCCAGCCCGGTTTGCAACGTAAGCTTCTGACCAACCGCGACCAAAGCAGGATCAGCAACCATTGGCTTTGCTTCATGAGGATCAACCGCATGTTCAATAGCCAGTCCCTGCGCCAACACCCTGGCGTAACGAGGAAATGCAGGCATCCGATCCTGGATCCAGGGTCGCGATTTGTACGACAATGTGCCCGCAAGTAATTGTTCCGTCCAGGAAGATCGCAGTTTCTCGCCAGCCCAGGTCAGCTGCGGTAATACTTTACCAACTTTTCCGCCCCCCTCTTCAGCCAACACCATCAAACGCTTGGAACGTCTCCCGTCACGATCATGACAACTGGCACACTGCAAACGATCGAACAATCGCCCAGATGTCTCTGCCGAGCTCGATTCCTGAAGT
>CAZXJC010000016.1:0-6312 GCA_964640885.1 uncultured Pirellulaceae bacterium
GGCTCGCACGGGGGAACGGGAGATCCCGATTCGGTGAAACCGGAAATCTGGACCTCCCAACGGCTTCCCACGATTCAAAATATTGAAATCCAGGGAGCCCACCCGGAGGCAGGCGGGATCGAGTTGATCCAGGCCATGCAATCGGTTTTCGAGGGCGTGCTAATCCACCAGGGACGCCACGGGATCCGACTGTTTCAACGAAACCGCAATGTGCTGATCAGCCACTGCCATATCTACAACAACACGGGCGTGGGTGTCTTCTTGGACCAGGTCAACCTGCACCAAATCAATATTGCCAGCAATCATATCAGCTACAACCGGTTGGGCGGCATTCGCATAGAGAAGAGTGAAGTTCGCAACCTGCAAATCACCGGTAACGATATTGAATACAACAACCATCGTGCCCACGGTGTCGATCCTGAACCAACGGCCGAAATCTACATCGACACCAGCGCAGAAAAAGCCAGCGTGAATGAAATCACGATCGCCTCCAACACCATCCAGGCAACACCCTCTGCCGGCGGCGCAAATATTTTCATCCGGGAAATGGGCAGCCATGATCGACCGCCCGGGTTGTGGGCCATTAGTGGCAATATCATTGGCAGCCAGGAAAACAATGTTCACCTGGTTGGCTGTTATGGCGTGGTTCTAAGCGGCAACTGCATTTACTCCTGCACTAACCGAAACCTGTTGCTGGAAAACTGCCGGCAGATCAATGTTGGTGGAAACAGTTTCCGGCGACACACGCCACGCATGGGAACCGGAATTCGTCTCGTTAAATCGACTGACTGCGTCGTCCATGGTTGCACCATTCGAGATGAAGCAGCCGAAGGCCAGGTCTCCCAGGCCTCGCTCCTGGAACTGGAACAATGTGCCCGCATCAACGTACAGGGATGCCAAATGGTCGATCCAGCTCCCTACGGAATTGACGTCAACCAGTCTGATCACATCAACATCTCCGGCTGTACCGTTATGGACACACGCGAGAAACCGATCATGAAAGGATGCATTCGATTCCGTGGACCAGGACGCGGAAACCTGATTACGGCCAGCACGCTCGGTGCACCTGAAGCACAGGCACTGCAATTGGATCCGGCCGCTGGCACGACCACGGCCAACAACCAGCTAGGCCGCTAAAGAGCTACTTACCGGCCGAGATAGATATCGGTCTCCGGATGAGCTTTCTTCCACTCACCCCAAGTCGTCATTTCAACCGGGTAGTCGGATATCGGTATTTTCTTACTGGTGTGCAGGTACCGCTTGTTTTTTATTAGCAGCCACATTTCTTCGCCACTCCAACCACCCATCATGATGTTGTCCGAATTCACCTTGTCACGAAGAAAGGCCCGCGAACAGTTGCTACGGTCACAGAACGTCATCGTGATCGGTTTGCCACCAAGTTGATCATGCACGATGTGTAAGCTCGTCGCTTCGGACATGGCACTTGCCAGGTACGCTCGGTACTTCCCGTTGGATTCAATCCCCAAGACGGTGGAACCATCTGGAATTGTTACTTCGTCTGCGGGAAAGGCCCTGGGATCGCTGATACCCATTTCATGCAGCTTCATCACCTCGTCATTTTCGTCGCCAAGCTGCGCAAGCTCTTCGTGCAAACGCTCCATTTCTTCCGGAGTCAACTGGTGCGAATTAGAGAACCCCAGCTGCATACCGATGATCACAGCAACTAGTAGGGCACCGCAACCAAAGATAATGCAAATCAACCACTGTCCAGCAGAAAGTCGCATGGCTTCTTAATACTCTTCTAAACTTTGACCACTCTGGCTGAATGCCCGGTACTGCAAACTGCATAGCTACCAGCAATGCTGCTGGTCTTTACAAACACTTCATTCAACCTAATGAAGATAATGCCTTAGATCAAGGTGATTCAGATCAACGACACCTCTCGAATAGCGATTGCCTGACGCCACCCGTGTCTCCCTATTACGCAAGAACCCAGTTAAAGTTCGCTCGGCTAGTCGGATTGAAGTCAACTCTGGGAATGCTAAAACTGATGAACCGTAGCCGAGCACTATTCAAGCGAGACCAACATGACCAAATCCCTACGCTGGGGAATCCTGGGAACCGGTAATATTGCCGCCAAGTTTGCCGACCAGTTAAATAAGGCCAGCCAGGGAGAACTGGTTGCCTGCGGAAGCCGCAACCAGTCCAGTGCCGATCAATTTTCCCAGCAGCATGGAGGAAAGGGATACGGTAGCTATGAAGGGCTGCTGGCAGATCCCAACGTGGAAGCCATCTACGTCTCGCTTCCCAATTCGCTCCATGCCCCCTGGTCCATCGCTGGACTGGAAGCTGGCAAACATGTTCTCTGCGAAAAACCGCTGGCCGCTACCACTGCCGAAGTCCAACAGATGTTTGCGGCTGCTGATGCCACTGGGATGAAGTTGATGGAAGCCTTCATGTACCGCCAACACCCGGTCGTCAAGGAAGTGCTGGATGAACTTCAAAGCGGTCTCGTAGGTACCATTAAGATCATTCGCTGTCACTTTACTTACCAGCGACCGGATACTCCTGAAGACATTCGCTACCAGCCAGCGCTCGGTGGTGGCGGACTACTCGACATCGGCTGCTATTGCCTCAACTTCATGCGCGCAATCGCAGGTGCAGAACCCGAGGGTGTGCACGTAGAAACGCATCAACATCAAACGGGTGTCGATGACGCAGCGGTGGGAACACTAAGGTTTCCCAATGACATCCTGGGAGTCTTTAGCTGCGGGATGAGCGTCCAGGCCGATCGAACCACGACCGTGGCCGGCTCCGACGGCTACCTGCAGATCGATACACCCTGGTTTAGTGGTGGCAGCTACCAGGTCGTCCGCGGAGAGGAAACAGAGCTGCGACAAGTCGGTCAGTCGGAAATGCTTTATGCCCTGGAAGCAGATCATTTTGCCGACGTCATCGCCGGAGATGCCCCGCCGCTAATCTCCCACCAGGACTCGTTGGGAAATGCCCGTGTCCTGGAAACACTTCTGCAACAAATCGAAGCTACCTCATGAATGCTGTCTCCCGCCCACCGAACATTCTCTGGCTTTGCACCGATCAGCAGCGCTACGACACGATCTCTGCCCTTGGGAACCCGCTGATCCGCACACCCCACCTCGATTCGCTGGTTGCCAGTGGAGTCAGTTTTACGCATGCTTACTGCCAAAGTACGGTCTGCAGTCCCAGTCGGGCATCTTTCCTCACCGGTCGCTACCCTCGCACCACCGGCTGTCGTCAAAATGGACAGCAGTTACCGTCTAGCGAACGGCTAATCAGCCGTATCTTTGCCGACGCCGGTTACACCTGTGGCTTAGCCGGCAAGCAACACCTGGCATCCTGCGCCGATGGACGAGTGGAGGCACGAGGTGACGACGGCTATCAGCAGTTTCACTGGTCGCACCATCCGCAGCCAGACTGGCCAGAAAACGAGTACAGCCAGTGGCTAGCCAAACAGGGCCAGTCCTGGCAGTCACTTTACGACGGTCCGGAGACTGCTTACACCTATCACGGCATCCAGGCCCCCTATCATTAAACGTCTTTGTGCGCTAACAAGACCATCGACTTTCTTCAGCAGCACCAGGATGTTCCGTGGTTTTTCAGCTTCAACTGCTTTGATCCCCATCACCCGTTCGATCCTCCGGCCGACTACTTCCAACGGTACCAGCCGGAACAAATGCCGCTGCCCAGGTTCCAACCAGGGGAGTTGGCAAACAAGCCACGTTACCAGCAACTGGACCATGAATGGGCACACAATGAACCCGGTTTTTTCCCTGTTTCGAAAATGACGGCCACTGATCAGCAGGAAGTGACTGCCGCCTATTACGCCATGGTCGAACTGATCGACGACCAGGTCGGCCGAATCCTCACGGCCCTGGAAGAGACCGGACAGCGGGAACACACGATCGTGCTCATCATGTCCGACCATGGCGAAATGCTTGGTGACCATGGACTCTACCTGAAGGGACCGCACTTTTACGAATCCTCCATTCACGTGCCAGTGGTTCTCAGTTGGCCTGACCGGTTTAAATCCAACTTGCAAGCCGCTGGACTGATTGAGTTGGTCGACCTGGCGCCCACCCTGCTGGCCGCCGCCGGAGAGCCGATTCCAGCTTCGATGCAAGGACGTTCCCTGCTGCCGATCCTGAACGGTGAGCAGGATCCAACAGAGCATCGGGATTATGTATACTGCGAGTATTACAACGCTTGGACCCATCACCGTTCTTACGGAACGATGATGCGGACCGAAGACCACAAGATCGTTGTCTACCATGGGGTGGAGGATGGTGAACTGTACGACTTGGCCAGCGACCCGGATGAGTTCAACAATCTCTATGACCAGCCTGCCGCTGCTGAGTTGCGGTACCAGCTATTAAAGCGTGCTTTTGATGCAAGTGTTTTTACGATGGACCCCCTGCCCGAACGACTCGGCCCTTTTTGAAATCTCAACTGCAAACGAAAATCTCTCACGATGAGCTTTACACTCTGCCTCAATACCAGCACGATCAAACCTCAACCGCTGCTGGAAAAAATCCGCATTGCCGCCGAGGCAGGATTTGCGGGCGTGGAACTTTGGATCAACGATATCTACGAGTACGTGGGACGGGGAGGTGAAGTACGGGACGTCGAACAGGCACTCCAGGAACACGGCCTGATCGTCCCCTGCATGATAGCCCTGCGAGGTTGGGGAGAAGCGGTCGGGAGGGAATACGAATTAATGCTCGACGAAGCCCGCCGCCGGATGGAACTGGCGACCCGCATCGGATCACCGTACGGGGTCGCCACGCCACCGCGAGAACCATGCGAGGTCAACCAATTGGTCGATCGCTACGGTGACCTGCTGGAAATCGGCCGATCCATTGGCATCAGACCAACCTTTGAATACATCAGTTTTTTTGCCGGTGCCCAAACGCTGGACGTCGCCTGGCAAGTGGTCCAGCAAGTCAACGACGAGGATGCTACCTTAATCCCAGATGCTTTTCACACCTGGAACAGTCCTTCTACCGAGGGACTGCTGGCAAAAATACCCGCCGAACGCATCAGTCACTACCATATCGATGATGGTCACCCGGAAATCCCACGCTGCCAGCAAACGGATCCGGATCGCGTCATGATTGGTGATGGGCTCATTGACCTGGCAGCCGAAATTCGCGTACTGAGAGAAATTGGCTACCAGGGAACGATCAGCCTGGAGCTATTCAATGCTGAGCTATGGGAAAAAGATCCGCTGGAAGTTGCCCAGTTAGGCCGGCAACGACTGGAAACCTTGCTCAATGAATGATCCAATAACGACCAAATCATCCTGGCCTTCAATAGCCATTATCATCGCGGAATCAACATGACCAATTCCCTGGATCTCTCGACACTCGATTACATCATCTTTTTCGCCACCCTGATCGGTGCCATGCTGGTCGGGTTCCTCGTCGGCCGCAAGGAAGATACCTCGGAAGATTACTTCCTGGCAGGCCGTAGTATCCGCTGGTTTGGTGTAGCCGGTTCGATCTTTGGCAGTAACGTCAGTGCCAATCACATGATCGGCATGCTGGGTGTCGGTTTCAGTATTGGTTTCGCGCAAAGCCATTTCGAGTTGGGAGCAATTGCCGGCCTGCTGTTGATGTGTTACGGGTTCCTGCCGGTCTATCGCAAGCTGAGAGTTTACACGTTGTCCGAGTTTCTCGAGCACCGCTATGACCACCGCAGCCGACTGATGTACGCCATCATCATGGTAATCCTGATGGCCTTCGTGCAAATGGTCCCAGCCCTCTACATCGGTTCACGCACCATCTGCGAACTGATGGGGAACGACGCTATCATTACCGAATCAAACCAGGTGGACGGGGCAACAAGCGACGCGAACGAAGCCAAGCCAGACGATGATGGGGCACGAACGATTGCCCAGATCGCGCAGCCCAACAAGACGAAACGATTCGTGAACAAGACCTACTACAGTTGGTGCGGCATCGCCCTGGCTGTCATCGCTGCCAGCTATACCATCCTGGGAGGCCTCAAGGCCGTCGTCTATACCGATGTTATTCAATCAGTCCTGATGCTCATCGCAGGAATCGCCGTCGCTCTCTTCACCTTCAACGAGATCGGTGGCTGGGGAGCCATGATGGCTTTTGACAATGCAGCCGACAGTTCCAAGATGAACCTCTACCTGCCGACCAATCACCCCCAACTTCCCTGGACCGGTGTCCTCACCGGGTTGATGTTCATGCACTGTTTCTACTGGGGAACGAACCAGTTCATCGTGCAAAGGGCGCTGGCTGCGACCAGTGACAAGGAAGCACGTATTGGAATCATTGCTGCTGGTTT
>CAZXJC010000017.1:0-6549 GCA_964640885.1 uncultured Pirellulaceae bacterium
AACTAGCAGTCAAATGAAAGAGACGTGAACCATGAGAAAACTAATAGTAGCCCTTTTCGTGCTGGGCCTGGCGGTCCCTTCCCAGGGAGCCGACAAGCAGGAGAAAGATGGCATTAAGCGGGATTACGTAGGGCGTGCCGTATTAACCAAGGAACAGGAAAAGACGGTCCTGGAGTTGGCTGCCAAGCATGGCATGAAGAAAGTAGCCAGTATTTCCACCTACAACCTGTTTCCGACCGCCGCACGTGGTATCCGCGTACAGGGTGTGGAGCAGATCAAGGGCCGCGATGTCTCCTACCAGGTCCTCAGTGTAGCCTACAAGAAGTGGTGGCACCCCAACGCCGCGCCCCGCAAGGGTGACCTGCAGATAGGTGACTATTGGGCAGGAAAGCCTCGCATCCAAAAAGAGATCATTCTTAAGGTGAACAAGAAAGAGTACCGGACGCGCACTGTGAAAGGGCTCAGCATGGAAGAGGCAGAATCAATCCTGGGTCTATTCCTGGCCAAGACCTATATCATCGAACCGGCCGTCAACCAGGCAAACTTCAAGCAGATCGCCTGGGACAAACCGATGGGGTTCCGAAAACGGGGCGAAAGCCTTTCCGTCTCTTTTCCGCATAAAGCAAAAGGCGCTGGATTCTTTGACTTGCAGGTCAAGATGGATGGCAAGGACATGGTGATACACCAGATGTTTCAAGCGGTCCCCTAGTGGTCATTCCAGAACCGCTTCAGCTACAGACGCTTTTATTTCATTCTACCTGTCGCTCAACAAGAAGACCTCAAATGAAATTAGACCAGAAGACTCTGCAAACCCTTACTACTATTCTTTTCCTAACAGCCATGACACTGCCAGCACTGGCCGCGGACAAAGCCTTGCCTGATCCCGACGGCGAGCCGGCTAACATGACCAAGCCGGTCCAAGTCTATATTCTCTTGGGTCAGTCCAACATGCTCGGATTCGGCAAAGTTGCCGGCAAAAAGGACGGGACGCTTGAGAACGCAGTAAAAGAAAAGAAGCTCTACCCCTACCTGGTCGATGACGCCGGCGACTGGACCGAACGCAAGGACGTGCGCAATGTGCGCATCATGGGCAGCGGCCTGCGCAACATGGGAGTCAAAGGGAACGATTGGCTGACAATCAAGAAAGGCAACATTGGGCCAGAGGTTGGCATTGGCCACCACCTGGGGGAGGCCACTGACGCCCCCGTGCTTCTGCTCAAGAGTTGTATCGGCAACCGTGCCCTCGGCTGGGACCTGCTGCCGCCCGGAGGCGAAGGATTTGAATACACAGACGCCAAGGGGGTCAACTGGGTTCATCCTGGCTACAAGGGAACTCCAGCGCGCTGGCAGAAGGGGACCGAACCCAAAAAAATCAAATGGTATGCTGGCATGCAGTACGACGGTGATATTAGCCGGGCCAAGAAAGCGCTATCGGAACTCGACAAGTACTATCCTGGTGCCAAGAAATACGAGATCGCCGGTTTCTTCTGGTGGCAGGGTGATCGGGACAGCCGCAGTGCCGCACTTTCCAGTCGCTATGAGAAGAATCTCGTCCATCTCATCAAGACGCTTCGCAAGGACTTTAATGCACCGAACGCCCACTTCGTCAGCGCTTCGCTTGGCCAAACCAAGAAAGGGGCTACCAACGGTGGCGGCAAAATTCTTGATGCCATGCTGGCGGTGGACGGCACCTCTGGCAAGTACCCGGAATTCAAAGGGAACGTTGCCTCCGTTTACACCCACCCGCTCTCCAAGGGAGGCAGTTCAGGTGGCCACTACGGTGGCAACGCCGAGACCTACATGAATGTGGGCGAAGCAATGGGCAAGGCCATGGTACAGCTGCTGAAACATTCCAAGTAGACCGAGCGTTCGGCCGGACGGAATGGGGCATGAGCTAGAAATCACGGCGATTTCAGTGGATGCTCATGGCTTGAACCATGAGTCTGTCTTCACTGGCCGCGATCATTCTCTTTGAGCGGAGGAGCAGGCAAAAACTGAGACGGCCAAACAGGCGTCACGACAAAGTGTCCGACTAGTCTGCTTAGTTCTGCCCGCCAGGTGTACGACGATTACAAAAGGCTGGTTCCCCAGAGATGGTCTGTCGCGATAATGACATTTCTTCAAGCAGAGCAATCCTATTTTTCACTTTATTCGTCTATCGGTATTCGGTCGCGACCACAGGACGCTTCCTCAAAAGGAGCCCATGACGCGCCATCTCGAGCCAACTGGGAATCATTATTTCGTCAAACAGAAGACAACGGGGCAGTGGGATTCAATACAGTGAACAACAAGGAGAGAAACCTATGAAGAAGAGTACCAGCCACATTTGGACAAGTCAGCGAACCAAGCTAGTTGCCCCCGTACTGATCGCTTTATTACTGACAACCCTTGGAACATCGCGTCTACAGGCGGACAAGTGCTACATGACCACTGCGGAATCTGCCTCCAATACAAATTTCAAGATCGAGGGAAAGGCCGACAAAGTAAAGGACAGCTGGAGCTACGTCTTGACCAATTTAAAGACCAACAAAAAGCAAACCGGGCCACTCCCCTCGCTAGACCTGCATGCGCACCTCTACTTCTTCATCAGCCAGGACGGCAAGCATTTTGCCGTCTTAAACGGATCTGCAGGCCGTCATCTCACAAACCGCTTCATGATCTACCGTGCGGATGGAAAGCTAGTATCATCCCTGGGTGTTCGAGACATCCTTAACCCGAGTGAAGAGAAGGTAATCGAGAGAACCGTTAGCCATATGTACTGGCTAGATACAATCCAGGAACTGACCGCGGACGAAGAAGCAACCCTACAGGAAACCGGTGAGTGGCCGGCTCCCGCGCCAAACTCCAATTACTATGGTAAATATAACCCGGCTACCAATACCGTTTCGCTCATGACGCTATTGGGTCGGACCGTAGTCATCTCTCTCGATCGCGGCAAAGTGGTCCGAGGTCGAAAACGGCGAATCGCAAAACGATGATCAGCTCACCTCCCACAAACCAAACCAGGCTACGGCTTGCCATCGCTTGCTTGTACCTGGCACTGGCAGTTGGCTGCGCTGCCGAGGACCCACCCGCCGAAACCGAGCAACCGCGCAACGTCAACAAAATAGATCCCAGGGTGGAAAAGCTAGTAGGAGGTAAGGCAGCTGCCACCTTGATTGGCAACCTGTCGGAGGCCAAGGTCTGCATCGCCTATCGCATTGACGGCTTCCAATCAGGCCAGGAACCGCTGCCACCAACAGGCAAACCTCAGGACATTCATGGATACCCGGTTACTTCAACTGCTGTGCCCATTGATAATGAATCCCGGGCAAAGCTATCGGAGGTTCTCGCTGCCCCGGACACTTACCTGTGGGATGTCGACAAGGCATGTGAGTTCTTACCGGGCGTTGCCTTGCGGCTTACAGGAGGGGACGTTAACGTGGACATTCTCATCTGTTTTTCCTGCGACGAGCTGGAAATTTACAGGAATGAAAACCTGGCAGGCCATGAGGACTTCGACCCACGCCGCAGCGACCTGCTTCGCCTCGTGAAGAAACTGTTCCCCGACGACAAGGCAATCCAGTCACTCAAGTGAAACGCATTTGCCAAGAGAAACATCTGACAATGAAATCAAAAACACCTGTCACGACGCTATTGTCCGCGAGCCTCCTGTTGCTGCTGACTAGTAGCACGATGGCGGCAAAACGTCCTTATTCAAAAAAAGAACTTGAGGAAATGGCCACTCATATCGTGGCAGGCAAGGTACAGGCAATTTATACACGCATCACCAGGGAAGGGAATTACGAATACGTGCATAAGGTTGCTGAGGTGAGGATCGAGAAGCTCGAAAAAGGAAAGGGGCCGGCTGGATTAGTCTACGTCCGCTATTTTGACCGAAACTGGAAAGGGAAAGGTCTTGTTCCGCCCGGTGGCGGCTCATATCGGCCGCAACCGAAAACGGGCGCTACCTACCGTTTCTACCTCGCCCGTAATGCTTACGACGGATGGACCTTCAAAGGGCCCCAGGACAGTGGTTATAATGTTATTTATGTGAACGGGGTCCAACCGATCAATAAATAACCCGGCCGGCGATGAGAACAAGTGCACACTACCTGCTGATTACTTTCCTGGGATTATCCCTTTTCCCGGGAAGTCCCACGCCTGCTGATGAATCCGCGAAGCCGTTTGCCGTACCAGCAGCAACTCAGCAAGCACAACCCGATCGATCGACTTGCTCCCCTTGCCAAGGCAAGGGTACCAGTCTTCCATATCCACGGTGACATTGATCGGGTGGTACCGCTGGAACTCAATTCAGGAGCCGTCAAAGAGCGCTACGATCAGCTCGGCGGCGAGATGATTCTGGAGGTCGTGAAAGGACAAGGACACAACATGTGGGCTGGTTGGTTCCAAAGCCAAAACCTGGTCGACTTTATCCTTGCCCATGCGACCGGCAATTCCCGTAGCAAAAAGGCTCCCTAACGGGAAACAAAAAGCCTTAAAACGCTAGCTGCCAGCCAAAAAAAGGGTTCTGCGAACGTATCATATTGAAACAATTCTCATTATTAACCATAATTGGACGATAGCACTACTAGGGATTTTATAGGCTAACTGAGGGATGTTATGAAAATTGATCGACGAAGAATGTTGCAGACCATGGCGGGCGGAGCCCTCGGGACTTCACTCCTCTCCAACGTCACCCAGGCCGCTGGTAAAGTTGCCTCGACGGGTGGTCCTCGGCGGATCATTTTCTTTATGCAGATCCAGTTATTTGATCCCAAGACCTGTATTCCCGACGGAATGAAGAGCAGCGGCTCGCTGGCGAAGGCGAAACTTCCTGAGCCTGTCAAAGCGCTTGAGCCTTACAAGGAACGCCTGCACATCATCAACGGCCTGCACGGTACGCACACGAGTCCGTCGCACAGCGCCTTTTTCGGTGCACTCGGTGGTTATCGCGGTAGCGATGGTGTGCCACCCAGTGGTCCTACGATCGACTACGAACTGAGCAAGGTCCTGCCGCAGACGTTGTTGCCTCATCTCTGCATCGGCATGGACTCCATCGAGAACATGAAGACCAAGCCAACGCTGGCAACGTTATCAGCCAGTGGTGCGGGGCAACCGATCTTCATGCACTCCAATCCAAATCATCTTTACCAACTGCTGTACGGTGGAATTTCGACTGGCAACATTCGGCGTCACCACGAAGCTCGTACCAATGTGTTAAACCAGATCGAACAGTTGGCCGCCAGCAAGGGTCGCTCGCTACCAGCCGGAGACCAACAACGGTACGGTCAGTACGTCCAAGGTTTCCAGGACGTCAACGGTCTGCGGGATCGACTGGATACGGTCGCCGATCACTTGCGTAAGTTCGCGCCTACCGTGGATGAGCGATACACCAATCCGGAATTCGAAACTGATTGGCACGATGTCCTGCTGGACCTTGGCATCTCGGCTCTCACTTCAGGCATCACAAACACCTTGACCATCGGTTCAGGTCGTGGCCAGATCTTCGGTGCCTGGAAGGGACTGGGCGTCGAGCAACAAGGGCATAACCTGGGCCACATGGCTCAACCCGACAACCCGATCTGGATTAAGATTCGCCAGTACAACAGTCGCATGCTGGTGAAGATCATGGAAACGCTAGACGGCGTACCCGAAGGCAGTGGCACCATGATGGACAACACCCTGATTGTCTACACTAGCAACAACGCCGACAAGCAGCACACCAACGGT
Organism: uncultured Pirellulaceae bacterium; assembly: GCA_964640885.1. Classification (GTDB taxonomy): domain Bacteria; phylum Planctomycetota; class Planctomycetia; order Pirellulales; family Pirellulaceae; genus JAZADA01. The sequence goes on from CAZXJC010000017.1 coordinate 5,713, forward strand.
GCCAACTGGCCAGTCATGCTGCTGGGCAACTTTAACGGCGCATTCAAGTCAGGTTGCTTCACGCAACTGGACGGCAAGCGACCCATCAACGCCTTGTACACGACCCTGCTGCGGGCCGCGGGTAAAAACGTTGATCGCTTCAACATGAACGAACAACTGGCCAAGAAGTTCGATGCCAGTACCGGTCCAGTCAAGGAACTGCTGGCATGAACAAGGTCGGACTTGTTTGCCTAGTACTCTCGTGTAGCTTTCTATCCGTAGCGAGTGGCCAGGTCTACACACCCGGACAGCCGGACAGCGGTGATTTCAAAGTCTTTGCGAAAGGCTTTCTTGCCAAGAACTGCCTGGAATGTCATGGCAAGACAGAGCCCGAAGGGAACCTCTCGCTCCATGACTTAGGTCCAATCGATGAAATCAATGCTGGCACATGGAAAGCTGTCTGGGCGCAGGTCACCTTGAAAGAGATGCCACCCAAAGATGCTGAGCAGCCAGGAGTCGTAGCGAGGCTACAGTTCTCAGACTGGATCGTTGGTGGACTGACGCGTGTCATGCGAGACAAGGGAGGCTTTCATGCCCACCTCGACCCGAACAAGGCTAACTTCGTCGACCACAATTTGCTATTCGGTCCACTGCCTGCGGGCATCAAGCTGCGACCCACCTCGTCACCAGCACGCATTTGGCGAGTAACCCCGCAGGAACACATCACCCGACTGAACGAACTGATCAACCGAGAGCCAGACTACGATCCTAAAAAGCCAGGGTTACGAACCCGCGGCGACGTCGTACCCACAATCCACGGTGGCGAATTAATACTCTACTTTGGCACCGATCGAATTA
>CAZXJC010000018.1:0-5547 GCA_964640885.1 uncultured Pirellulaceae bacterium
TGGTTTTCCATCAATACCTCCTGTCATGTTAATCAGCAGTATAATTGACCTGCCCTTGATCCTCAACAAAAACTTATCTTGATTTCTGATTTTTGTCTTCTGTATTCACCTTGGTTGAAATATCTTCTTTTAGCTTTTCAGTTTCTTGCGTAGTCGCCATTTTTTTTAAGATTTTTTTCCCAATTGACAAGGGAAGATAAAGTATATTGGGTTTCCCCTTATCAAATATCTTGATTGTAGTTTTTTTCTTGCTCATTTCTTTTGGTAAGCTCAAAGTGAAAAGCTGCACACCTCTAGATACTTTAAACAATGTAGCCACGAAGACCTAGTGGTCTAGGACCGAATCGAAACGGCTAGGATTGCTTATCCGCCCAACTATCAGCAATGATTGCTTCGACAACCACCGGCACATCCATCAAATACTGTTGCCCCGCCTTTTCCATCGTCTCGACCACAATTGCCTGCACTTTCTTCGCAATTTCCTCAGGTGTTTCAACAATGAACTCGTCATGAATGAACCCAACTACCTTGGCTTCTGTCCCATCCAAAACTCGAGGCAACTTCCCCAAGGCTGTCTTAGCTATGTCAGCTGCTGTTCCCTGGATAGGTGTGTTCAAAGCTTGAGGTAGTGAAGCAGCTTGGCGCCCATTACAAAGCCTACGCCTACCACTAAGCGTTCTTAATTCTCGGGCCCTATTGTTTTGGTTCCCTTGATACCACTTAGCAAAACCTGAATAGCTTTGGAAGAATTTCTCCCTGAATTCAGAGGCCTCTTCCGAACCCATATCTATACCGTATGCATTTTTAGCGTAATCTTGTAGCCCCGCAGTGCCCATGGCAAATAACAGACCGAAATTTACAGCTTTAGCCCTGTGCCTATCTTCATCCGTTACTTCTTCCAACGGAGTTTCGGTCACCAATGACGCTGTCAGTTTGTGCAGATCTTTCCCTTTCCGATAGGCTTGAATCATACGTTCGTCACCACTAATTTGAGCCGCCACCCTCAGTTCGATTTGCGAGTAGTCGGCGATGACAAACTTACAATTGGATTCGGGAATGAAGCACTGCCGGACCTCGACAGATTTCGGTATCTGTTGCAGAGGCGGGTTGCTGCATGACAGTCTCCCTGTATCCGCTCCAAGTTGATGGTAATCGGCATGGATTCGGCCAGTTACAAGGTTCACGGCTTGACTGATCTTGTTTCCATATTTACTTTTTTGACTTTGCCATTTTTTATACGCCAATAAGTCTGCCACCGCAGGGCTATCTACCAAAGGTGTGAGTGTATCCTTACTAGTACTGTTGACGTTGATTCCAATCTCGGCTAATGCCCTTTGTAACTGTTGGGTTGAATTCAAGTTAATCGGATCGCCTGTATCAGTTTTAATCCCCTTAAACCTGTCCATCAGGATAGCCCGATATTCGCTGATGTTTTCCTCTATGACTTGACAATAATCCTTCCACTGCCCCTGATCCAACAAAATGCCAGCCAGTTCCATTTCTACCAAGGCGGGAATACAATCGAACTCCAATGTAGCTACTTCGACTAACTCAGCCTTTATCAATTGCTTTTTCAGGACATCACGAAGCGGCAGCAGTATGGCCGCATCGTTAGCGGCATACTGGACTTGAGACTTAGTTAGACTCTCAGCTGCCCAATCGCTCAGCTGCTCCTCCTTCGCCAGTTCCTCACCTAGATATGCTTTCACAATAATATCCAGCCTCGCTGCTTTCTGTAGCCCCGCTTGCAGGAGTTGAGCGGCCAGCATAGTGTCAAAAATCCGGCCTTCAGTTTTTACCCCGGCGATGGTCAAAAACTTGAGATCGAACTTGGCATTCTGAAACACCTTAACGGCATCATTACTAAACAAAGGCTTTAATTCGTCCAATGCATTTGGAACTTCAAACACGTCAATTACAAGTACTGGCAAATCAGGCACGGCAATTTGGATCAGGCGGATCTGATCGGTATGCGGATCGAGTCCTGTCGTTTCAGTATCAATGGCCAATACTCCCACTTGCAGATACGGGGCAATGGCACCAGAAAATTCCTCCGGATTCGCAACCAGCCGGTAATCCACTTCCAGTGGTTCAGTCATCGATTTTCCAGAGTTTGACACGCCTTGGAGGCCTTCACTATCACTGGTTTTTTCATCTCTTGTTTCCCCAAGTGTGTCAAACTGTGTCAGACTTTCCCTATTACTAGTACGCGAAGTCATTTCCTTCGAGTTAACCCGGGGATCTGACACAGCACGCCGTTTAGAATCCTTGGAATCCTTGATATGATTGCTGTTCTTAAGTGTGTCAGACTTTGACACACTTCCATTTTCACCAGTGTCAGATACCAGTCCAATGCCCTGCCAAACATAACAGGACTTTTTATTTAGCCTTTTCCTGACTTTTTGCAAATTATTTTGTTTCCCAACCAGTTGACCGAACTTGTTGGCAGCATAACCACGTTCCCTGTTTCTATCGCACCATTCTCGGAATAAATCGTAAAGTTTTCCGGCCCGCGTTTCATACCGCTTTCCGATCTCACAGCAATCTTCAAAGAATCTACCAATTACGTCCGATTCCTTCTGATAGGCTTGGTTGGCAGCTTTCATTACTGCCGGCATCCCAAGACCCAACTGCTGCCACTGCAGACACCCCCTGACTGCCCAGGCAAGGATGCCAGACGCCTCTTCAGTCAACTTGTCCAGCAACTTCTGATCCTGCTGCTCCTCTGGAATCTCCACCTCGAAGGGAATCAGCCGTATTCGTCGCCAAATACCTTTATCCATTCCCTGAATCTCTGGCCGATGATTTACTGCCATGAACAACTTGTGACTGGGACTAAAGTCGAAGAAATCCTGCTTCATGAATCGGGCTTTGACAGTATCCCGACCTGTTAGTCGCTTAACCTGTGCTTCATTCATTTTTCGACCATCATCAACCTCGACAGAGGAAACAAACCGTGTACCCATCAGGTCAGCAACTCCCGTAGGATGTGATTCACTACGCTTCTGTAGAAGCAAATCCGGGGCAGCGGACTTGGCGTAATCCCCTAGTATATGCATCATAGTTTCCACCAAAGTGGTTTTGCCATTGGCCCCATCGCCATACATGATGAACAACACATTTTCCCGTATTTCGCCTGTTAAAGCATAGCCAATTGCCTGTTGCATAAAGCTGAGTAACTCGGTATTATTATTCAAAATTTCGCTTAAGAAATTTCCCCACCGAGGGCAATCAGCGCTAATGCCTTCAAACGTCGCCTTGGTAATTTTGGTGATTTTATCGTTTCTATCATGGGCTCTAACCTCACCTGTAATCAGATCGATTGTGCCAGTGGGTGTGTTCAGCAACATCGGATCGACATCCAGTTCGTCAGGTGCTACTCCCACTTGAGGCTTAACTAGACTTAAAAAGGCATTCATTCTCGTAGCAGCTGCCGCACTTCTGGCATAGTCAATAAGTAGATTTTGAGTCTTTGGGTCTTCTTCCTTGGACGCCTGTTCTAAAAAATGCTTGTTCACTTCACGTGCCAGATTGTTGACTCTCAACTTATCATCAACTTTCCAGTGCCATCCATTCCAAATCAACCATTTTCCCCAAAGTTGGCACCAAAGCACATCCTTTCCATGGAGACCGATAAAAACCGCGGCAAAATGCTCATCTGTCTTCTGCAAGTGGTTACCAGCGCAAAATTTGGTATTACCAGGTACTAATGGCTTCGGGTACTTTTTATCTTTGTCTACGAATGGCGCAGGATCACCAACTTTGGCCTTGAATGCCTGCCAATCGTTTCCTTGGCAACTGTTATGGAAACAATGAAACCCCAGCTTTCCTGACTGTGACTGAGATACTGATGCTTCAGCGTGATCAGGGTTGAAGGGGCAACTCTTCAGTGTCCATCTTGTCCCGGATTCGCCGTACATTTCGGCCTGCCTGTTCGTTTTTGAAACTTCTAGCCCGTTAGCTGAGAGATAAGCTTCTACATCCAGTTGATAACTGCCATTAACAAGTTTGGCAACCTGGCTCTTAGATTTGGGTATATCTGACAGCCATAGGCCCTTTAATTGATGTAAGTCAAATGGTTCGGGTAAAGTATCCGGTAATTCGATCCTAGCCCGCCTGTACGGGGCCACCAGCGTATGGCTACCCTTTATGGCTAATGTACCGTACAGCTTTAATACCTGCTTGTTAAACTGGGTGTCAACTTTGACATGTTGGTTGGAATACTTGGTATCTAAGGATTCCAATACCTGCTTGATCAAAGCAACCGATTCCTCGTCATTTGGATAATCAATTGGGATCAAAGTATGTGTGCCGTTACCGCTCATGGCCTTGATAGTCTCTGCTCCAGCAGGCTGAAGAACCTCTTCATTTATCCGGTGCTGACAATCCTCAGCGTGACCGAGTTCATCGTCAGTACTTGGTGTATCTGACGGCCTAATTGGATCAATATCCACTAACATCCAGCACAACCGTTCAACATCATTATCGTTTGTTCCGGACACTGATTCCAAGCTGTTGTAGGCCCTACGTTTCAAGTTGGCATTAATCCTGTTAGGACTAAAATAAATAGCCGCATTGCCGTCGAATTGCTTGATTCTTCTGACCGCTTTTGGATATTGGTCGTAGAAACCAATTTTGTTAGGCCTGTTGTTCTTGCCGATGATGCGGATCTCAGTGCATTTTGTTCCCGAATAATCAGCAAAAAATGACAATGTACCCTCTACTGCTTTCGGATCAAATTCTTGGGGTACACTATTAGCTGTTGAGATCACGTAGTTCTCCATGAAGAGGAAGCCAGGCCAAACTTAACCCGGCCTCGTACGCTGCCTTAGAGTGGAATACCATTATCCTCGTCCTCAAGCGGGGACCATACTTGGATAATAGCCCGTTTTTTACCACCCCGTTCCTCGTGCTTGATGAAAACCTTAACAGGTTTATAGAGTAAGTCATCCAGATCAAGCGGATTATCTTCTGCATAATCCAATGGCGACTTTTCCAATATAGCTTCAACCATCAGTCCCAGCTTCGATTCCGGACTGAATTTTTGTGATGTATAATGGTAAAGTTCCAAATTTTCTCCATCAACATCAAATTCAACCTGAAACAGGTACTGGTTCCCCCAGTCTAGGTTAAGACCGTCAACTTCTTTATAGCTAACAATTTGGGCGATATGCTCACCCTGTTTAGGGATTTGAAATCCCAATGTGGGCATAACTTTTATACCCATTTTTTCCTCCTTTGAGCTTACTGTTCGTGTGAACATTTTGCCTCTCATTTGAGGGCCTCTGTTACCGTGAACATTCAGCTCAGTTAAGGTTAAAATTCAGATGGCAGCTTAATTTCTAGCTACAACCGACTGCCTACTGTTATTTGTTGGTTGCAGATATTTCTTGCGGTTGCCAGCTAAACTTGTTAGAATTTTACTGACTTCACGCAAAAAGCCCTTTGGGGTGCGATATGAACAGAAATCGCCCTGTGAAGTTGCTAATTAGCTTCTGATTGCTAGCTGCCAACTATTAAATCAGAAGCTTCTTTTGTTTTTGGATT
>CAZXJC010000019.1:0-3419 GCA_964640885.1 uncultured Pirellulaceae bacterium
AAAGAAAGAATAATGGTTCGGCATAGGATCGTTCAGCAGCGGACTGGCGCATATAATGTTTGAGCTCCATTTACTCCCAGGCAACTTCGTGGTCTGTCGGCTTTCTCCCGACGAACCTGTCCCCGCCTGGGCACTTGGCGATCTCGTCTCGACAACGCGCACCCCAGACGAACTATCGATTGTTTGCCGTGACACAGATGTCCCTGGCGAAGCCCAGAGTGAACCCGGATGGCGATGCCTGCGAATTGCCGGCAAGCTCGACTTTTCTTTAGTTGGCGTTATCGCCAAGATTACAACCGTGCTTGCTGATGCGGAGATTAGCGTCTTTACCATATCGACCTTCGATACGGATTATTTCCTCGTACGGGAGATCGACTTGGACCGAGCGATCGAAGCCTGGAACGAAGCTGGCATGAAAACCAGCGACTGATTAGGGAGTTCACCGCCCCTTAACTGGCCAGCAACTGTACTTCCAGTTGCCCGCCGTTGGAGAGTTAGTGTTTAATCTCGCAATTCGGCAATACTTTCCGCAAGGCGGCCACGCCCGCCTTGGTTACCTTAGTCCCCCCCAGGTTAAGACTGTAGAGATTCTTCAGCTTCGCTAATTCCCGGAGGCCCTCATCGGTGATTTTCGAGGCCATTAAGCCAAGATCCTCGAGGTTAGGAAGATTGGTCAATTCTTTGAGCCCCACGCTCGTGATGTCCGAGCCACTGATCGTCAAGGACACGAGTTCCGGAAGTTTAACCATCTCACGAAGACCTGCATCTGTAATATCGGTCTTAACTAGTAGCAGTCTCCTGAGACGCTTCAACTTCGCCAACTCCTTGAGACCCTGGTCGTTTATATTCAATTTGGAAAAGAAAACGAGGTCTTCCACCTTCTCCAAATCCGCCCCACTGAGTTCACCCGTGGGTTTATTGAGTTTATTGCGAATTTTCTGCTCCACTAAAACGTTCTGAGGATTGTCTGGGTCAGATACCCACACCAGCGTTTCCTTTTTCAGTGGGATTACCTTGGTTGCCGGCTGAGCCTCTGATATTACTGCGGGTTCAGGTGACAAGGATGAGTCCGATCCAGTTTCCATCTCCATCATTTCCTCTTCTGCCGCACGTCTCTTGGTGGCTGCTGCACCCCAGTTCAAGATGTCATCCTCGGTCTTCGCCAAGCCATCGGATCCCAGCGACGAGATGTGGGGGAAGTCCTGCCCGCGACGCAAACCGTACTCGTAAACAAACGTGTTTTCCCAGGCATCCGCTGGAATGATTTCACCCTCCAGGTAGGGGCCGTCCCATTTGCGAGCCTTGTTTTTATCGGCAGGCGGATTAAGGAGTGCTGCCAGGCCATCGGCAGTGCTTGGAAAAGCCTGCATGTCGAAATAGTAGGATGCTAAGGCAGACTCCAGGTTCTTCATCCGGCTCCAGGTTACCTTAATCTGGGCCTTGGCTCGGGGAGATAAAGGTGGCCTAGAAGAGGAATCCGTCACGGCTGGTGAATTGTCAAGCAACTCTGAAATCCCTTCGTCTTGTCCCGATGGCGTTGCTGGTCTCGGCTTCGGGTTCACAATGCGGAAACCTTTATTTGCCACGTCATCGGATCGCTTCTGCCAGTCGAGAGTTTCCGCCTGTTGCTCCTCGGAAAGATCATGTCGTTCTTGATTTGCGATCGCTGCAATTAGTGTCAGGCTGCCATCCTGTTGCAGCCTGAAGATAGAGACGTGCCCTCTCTTAACAAAATCAGCCGGGCTATCGTAGGAAAAGTGAACTTCCTTCTCGACTATTGTGCACGTTCCGCCAGCCTGCTCCATAAAAGTAGAACCACTCAAATCGTCGAAGAGATTCTGGAAATAATCTTTGAAGGTTCCGGACTTGTCGATGACAAGTTTGAATTTCATGCCATCGACGTCTCTTTCATAAACACCCGAAAGACTCTCGATCGTTAATCCTTGGGGAGCATTCTTGGCAGAGTCATTATCATTCTCCCCGCACCCCACGAGACCGACCGGCAACAGCAACAACAAGATAGCAAGCGTTTTGTTCACAACGTTTCTCCCGTGTGTTGAATTACGTCAAGGTAACCGCACCGTCACTTTTGAACTTGATACTGCTGGCGGAGCCTGGTTAACTCCCTTTTCAAGCCAGCTACTCTTTGGGCGTATTGCGAGTCTTCGTAGCGACTCTTCATTTCCATCGGGTCGTTCTTTAAATCGAAAAATTCCCACGTATTAAGCTTCTCATCCGGAAAGCGGATCAGCTTAAAACGGCCATCAGTCACACCGTAATGAATCGGCACTCCGTGACCACCCGCTTCGTAGTAATGGTAGTAGTGTGTCTTGCGCCAATCGACTGGAACCTTACCCTGCAGCAGCGGCTTGAGTGATTGTCCTTGCATGTCCGTTGACTGCTTCGCTCCAGCAATATCCAGGAACGTCTGAGCGAAATCGAGGTTGGAGACCAGCGACTCGTTGCTACTGCCAGGTTTTGTGACACCTGGCCACCTCACCAACAACGGGCTGTGCAGGCTTTCTTCATACATCCAGCGTTTATCAAACCACCCGTGCTCACCGAGCCAAAAACCCTGGTCGGAACTGTAAATCACAACCGTGTTCTCGGCCAAGCCTGTTTCGTCAAGGTACTTAAGCATCCGACCAATATTTTCATCAACTCCTTTTACGCAGCGCAGGTAATTCTTGATATATCGCTGATAGTTCCAGCGGGTGCGTTGCTTGCCAGTCAGTTTAGCTTTCTGGACAGCCTCATTACGTGGCCGAAAATATGCATCAAAGACTTTGAATTGCTTCGGAGTAAACTTACTGGAGTACTGGAACATTAAGCGACTGGGGCCGATGTGGTCCGCGATTCCCATTTCATGGTTGGCAGGAGCCTCGCTACGTCCCGAATAATCATCGAACAGCGTTGCCGGTTCGGGAATCTCGATGTCGTCAAATTCTCCCAGGTGACGCAGTGCTGGTTCCCACCTGCCGTGCGGTGCCTTGTGCTGGCACATCAGGAAGAACGGCTTCTTGTCATTCCGCTGTTCAAGCCATTTAAGGGCTTGGTCAGTGATGATGTCGGTAGTGTAACCGGTATGCTTGATGTTCTTGCCATTGGTGATCAGCATTGGATTGTAATACTGGCCTTGACCCTTGAGCACCTCGAAATGATCGAAGCCCGTGGGAGTTGATTTGAGATGCCATTTTCCGACGATCGCCGTCTGGTAACCGGCAGTCTGTAGTAGCTTGGATACGGTCTGCTGCGAGCCATCGAAGCTTCCCTTGTTGGTCCGTTGGCCGTTGAGGTGTGAGTACTTGCCCGTCAGGACCACGGCGCGGGAAGGCCCGCAAATGGAATTGGTAACAAGGCAGTGTTCGAAGAGCATTCCTTCGCGGGCAATCCGATCGAGGTTTGGTGTCGGAGCTATC
>CAZXJC010000020.1:0-7073 GCA_964640885.1 uncultured Pirellulaceae bacterium
GACGGCATCTCGATTTTACCGACACTTCTGGGCAAGCGCGCCGACCAGGTCGAGCACGAGTATCTCTATTGGGAATACAATCGCAACCAGGCTATTCGCTCAGACAAATGGTTTGCTCATCGAAAATATGGTGGCCCGGTCGAGTTGTATGATCTGCATCAGGATCCACAACAGGGTGACAACTTGGCGAAAAAGCAACCGAAACTGGTTCGCCAGATTCTTCAGTGGATGCAGGATTCTCATCGCCCCAGTGAAGTTTGGCCCAGTCCAGGAGAATCAACAGATGCTTACCAAAAACGCCTGAAAGCGGCAGGCATCCCGAAATGGCCCAAGAATATTGATGGTTAGGAAGTTAGCTCATATTTTCCCGCTGTCCTCGAAGTGAAAGGATTGATTAAATGTCCTCAATCATCACACGTCGCCATTTCCTGGCAATCAGCGGACCGCTCACTATCGCTGTTTCAACAACCGCACAGTCTGCCTTCTCCAAGGCAGAGCCGATCATCGACATCCATCAACACCAGGGTTACAAGGGTCGCACCCGGGAGCAGTTCCTTGCCCATCAACGCATGATGGGAGTGACCACGACCGTCATTCTTCCCTCGGCCCGTGCATTTGATCGGGGTGAAGATGGCAGTCGGCTCAACCCGGACCGGGCAAAAAGCGGTAACAACAGCAACGCTCGCGCCCTGGCTGCAAAACATCCCAATGAGTTTGTTCGCTTTGCTAACGAATTGCCAACGCTCCCGCTCGGCCTCAAAACCATCGAACAGAACCTACAATCCGGTGCCATCGGCATCGGTGAATCAAAATTCGAAATCGATTGCGATTCACCTCACATTGAACGGCTGGCAGAACTGGCCCAGACCTTCAAAGTGCCAATCCTGCTGCACTTTCAACACGGCAAATACAACCAAAAGATTCACCAGTTCCATCGCATTCTGAAGAAATACCCCAAGGTCACTTTTATCGGACATGCCCAGACATGGTGGGGAAACATCGATCGCAATCATCAGCAAACCGTTCTGTACCCCAAAGGTAAAGTAACGCCTGGAGGCATTACGGATCGGCTGCTGAGCGAATACCCGAACGTTTACGGGGATCTGTCGGCAGGTAGTGGAAACAACTCGTTAAAGCGGGACGAAGAACACGCACGTGGTTTTCTACAACGACATCAGGACAAGCTACTCTTCGGTTCAGACTGCAATGACACGGTCGGCAGCGGACCTCGGTGTGTCGGGGCACGGACGATCGGACTCATCCGACAATTGTCGCCCAGTAAAAGCATCGAGCGGAAAATTCTCTACGAAAATGCCCGGCAGCTACTCAAGCTAAAGCCAACAAGTTAAAGAGGTCACCCCTGCAGGTCGATTGCTGGGCAGTTACACTAGTGGAGAGACATCTTGAGTGCTGCCGTCCTGTCCGTAACGATTCCAAAATGGAGAGAGATTTCGATGCGACTAAGCCGCTTCGTTCACTGCCTGATGACCGTGACAATTTTACTGGCAACCAGCGATCCGTTATCAGCCGCCGACAAGACAGTTGCCAAGCTGCCTCTAATCGTAGCTCATCGTGGTGCTTCCTACGATGCGCCGGAAAACACACTGGCCGCTTTTAAGCTGGCCTGGAAACAAGGGGCTGATGCCATCGAGGGAGATTTCTTTCTCAGCCAGGACGGGCACCTGGTCTGCATTCACGACAAGGACACAAAGCGTTTTACCGGCAAGTCATTGATCGTTAACGACACGCCTCTCGCTGTCTTACAACAACTGGACGTAGGCTCTTGGAAAGACAAGCGATTTGCCAGCGAACGAATCCCGACGATTGCCGAAGTTTTTGCAACCATACCTGCCGGCAAGAAGATCTTCATCGAACTCAAGGAAGGGGCGCACATTGTCGCGCCGCTTAAAATCGCCATTGCCAAGTCGAGCCTTAAAACAGACCAAATGGTGATCATTAGTTTTCATGCTGACGCCATCGCAGAAGCCAAGCGACAATTACCACAACTTCGAGCACACTGGCTACACAGCTACAAGAAAGACAAGAAGACCGGTAAGTACAAGAACGATTTCGACCAGATCGTCCGCACCTTGAAAGAGACAAAAGCTGACGGTCTTGGTAGCAAGGGTCTTCCGGAAGTGGTCACGGCCCAGTTTCTGAAATCCCTGCGAAAGACTGGCATGCAGGAGTTCAGTGTTTGGACAATCAACGACGCGCCCACCGCCAACTACTTTCGATCCTTGAATGCCGTAGCGATCACGACCGATCGACCGGGTTACTTGCGAAAGGCCCTGACAAACTCAAGCCGACAGCAACCAACCCCGTAGTTCCATCTCTTCGGGATGTTACAATAGGGTTATCGCAGGATCGCCCCGGGAGGTTATTGTGGCCCAGTTGCTCACCACTGACTCAGCAGAACGATCGGTAAGTCAACTGACTCTACCCTTCGTTCACCTGAACTTACGGTTCAATCCATTCGGAGAACTGCCACTGAAGTATCGGGCCCAACTGGCCGTGATCGAGCTAACGCCACTGCTTGAACACCTGGAGCGACCAGGAGCGGTTCTACAATTGATCGGCGACAAGGGACGGGGGAAAACAACCCACCTGCTGACGCTGAAAGAGTGCTTCCCAGAAGCCGGTTATGTCCACTTCCCAGAGGATGAGCGACCACCAGTACCCGAGGGGAATCCCTTGATCCTGGATGAAGCCCAACGGATTCCCTGGTGGCAACGCCGACAACTGTTCCAACGTCCCGTACCGCTGATCCTGGGAACACACCGGGATTTCACGCGGCAACTACAGCGACTGGGACGTGACGTAAAAACAATCATGGCAGGTCACAAGACGGACCGTCAACGATTAGACAAGATCCTCCGCCAACGAATCGAGTTCGCCAGGCGGGATCCCGGGCCCCTGCCAACGGTTCCGCTGGCCACGATCGACAAACTGCTTGACCAGCATGGAGATGACATCCGGGCGATCGAAGGTCATCTTTACGACTTGTTTCAACATCTTGAAAGACCCTGCCATGTCGAAATGTGATATTTCCATTGCGTTAGAGAATCGCGACTCCACCTTCCAAATCGGTGATACAGTCAACGGCACCGTCACCATTGGTGTCAATAAGAACGTCACGTGCCGCGCACTAAACATTTCTGGTTACTGGAAAACTCATGGTCGCGGCAACCGTGACTCTGGAAAATACGGAAACGTAATCGCATACGAAGGTGACTTACTCGCCGGTGAGACCCAAACATATGCCTTCAGCATTCCAATCGAAAACGTGCCACTCACTTACCACGGACAACTAATCAATATCGACCATTATGTCGACGTGCGTGTCCACATCCCCTGGGGGTTCGATCCCAAGGAACGCAGGGAATTCATTGTCGTGCCGGGTAACGACGGTGGAATCACCGAACCAGAGCAACCAGACCCCAATGCTCTGGGACTCAAGATCGGAAAATCGATCGGTGCCATTGCCTCAGTTATTTTCTGCCTGGTCGGCATCTTGACACTCCCCATTTGCATCGGGGTTCCGATCCTGGCAACAGGCCTGGTGATCGGTTACTTCACGTTCCGCAAGCAGTTGGCGGAACGACGCCTGGGAGCGGTCAAAATCGCGATCGACACGTCGGTGGTCGCACCAGGCGACTCCCTGCCGATCACGGTAAGCTTCACTCCTCGCAAAGCCGGTAAAATAAACCAGGTACTGGCCATATTAACCGCCACTGAAACTGCCGTCTCGGGCAGCGGAACCAACAAGTCCACCCATACCAATAGCCTCTACAAGCTACCTTTTAACTTGCAGGGCCCCGAATCATTCCAGGCACATCAAAAAGTAAGCTTTTCCGGAGCGCTCTCCATACCAGATACCGATGCCTACTCCTTTGACACTGGGGACAACGAGGTTTCCTGGGGTCTGGACCTAAAGATCGATATCCCGATGTGGCCAGACTGGATGCAAAAGGTGAATCTCGCTCTTGTCCCACGGGAGCTATTGCACCGGGATACGACTGCCAGCGAAGAAACGGTGAAGGAAACAACTGCCGCAGATGAACAGATCCCCTTCCTGGAAGAAGAACCAATTATCGCCCAAGCGGCAGGCCTGGCGGCTACTGCCTCCGCACCCCCAGCCGAACCAACTCCAGCGGAAAGTGTCCCAGAGGTAGCAGAACCTGTGGAACCTGCCGTTGCTGAAGCGGTCGAGCCCGAGCCGGCCCCTCCTGCAGAACCACCACCTCCTGAACCGGCGCCAGTAGAATCAACCATCAGCCTGGAAGAAACCTGTTCCCGCTTGAACGATGGTGGCCTAAATTCGGTCGATCAAGACCGGATCATGGAAGCGGTTGCAAACCAACCGTTCGACCTTACGCTAACCATAGAACGCGTCTCTTCCACTTATAGTTGGGACAAGCACTCCAAGTACAACGATGGCAAAACGATCATGGGAACCTTAACGGGAACAGACCACCAAATCCAGATTCTCATCCCCAGCGATCGCAATGACCAAGTAAACCAGCTGAAACCAGGCGACACCTGGACAGGCACAGGCCAGATCACTGGCCGCGACAGTCTCTTTCGCCGGATCGAAATGAATGGCGATTAACAACCAGGAGTCATGACTGACGCCAACACGATTACCAAACAAAAGCAAGTAATTCTCGAAAGGAAACGGTGTTTTATGGACCGCCGCAAGTTTCTCCAAAGTTCGACTGCCGTGACCCTCGCTGGCCTGGCCTCAACATCGACTGCATCCGCCGTCGACAACCAGGGCGTGGCCCCCCTCACCGAACGACTCAACCCGGTCATCACGCAGGCTCGCGAGGCTGCTCTAAAAATCCTCACGCCATCGGCCAAGGAAATGGAACGTGGTCTGCGACTGCATGCCGAGTCAATTGTTTTTGACTCATACGGATTCTCACCACGCGCGGCTCTGGACGGTGACGCCATGGCCGCTGCTATCATGGCGGGAGCCTCGGACCTGGAACTGGATGACATGCGAGAAGAGATGGGAATGATTCGCTATGTTACGGATCCGGTAGAGCAACAGGAATACCGTCTTGGCTGGCGAGCCTCTGGCGTGACCTGTATTTTCCAGAATGCTGGCGAGGAGGGGCAGGATCCGATGCGGCTAATCAAGCGACTGGCACGCTTCACCTATGCTACCGACCTGCTACGAGGATTTGTCTCTAAGGCCGCCGTACCGGATGACGTTACAACCGCCAAGAAGGAGGGACGTCACTGCCTGTATTTTACCGGCAACGGGGTACCGTTAACCCAGCAGTGGGTTTCGATTCCGGACGAGCTGCGATACCTGCGGGTCTTTTTCCAGTTGGGAATCCGCATGATGCACCTGACCTATCAACGTCGCAACATGATCGGGGATGGATGTGCTGAAAAAGCCAACGCGGGCCTCAGTGACTTTGGCCGCGCCGTCATCAAGGAAATGAACCGTGTCGGTGTGATTCCTGATTGCGCCCACTCCGGCTGGCAAACCAGTTTGGAGTCAGCCCAAGTTTCCGACAAGCCGGTAGTGGCCAGCCACTCCACCTGCGGCAAGATTCATCCCCACATCCGCAGCAAACCCGATCCAGTCATCAAAGCGATCGCGGATACCGGTGGCTACATTGGTATCTGCTGTGTCCCCAGGTTCCTGCGAGGCAGTGGTGCCATCGACATGTTCCTCAATCATATCGACCACGTGGCCAAGAACTTTGGAGTCGACCACGTCGCCATCGGTACCGATGTTGCCTACACGTCCCAGAATCGTTCCGCCGAACAACGCAAGATTCCTTCCACGCCACGAGGCCGTAAAGAATTTCGTTCGCTTTGGCCAGCCGATGATTTCAAGACGACCAGCCAGGCTAACCAGAGCATCGCCTTTACCAACTGGCCACTGTTCACCGTCGGACTGGTTCAGCGAGGCTACAAGGATGAAGAAATTCGCAAGATCATCGGCGGCAATGTCATGCGAGTTGCCCGTGAGGCTTTGAACGTTTAACCAGCTAGATCGTTTAACGAACTACCTGGCACTCCGGTAACCGGCGTTTCAGCATCTCAACTCCCTGCTCGGTCACCCTGGTGTTGGCCAGGTGCAAGGAACGCAAGGTCTTCGGCCAAGGTAACTGGAGTGACTCGTCGCCAATCTTGGCTCCTACCAGGTTAAGAGACTGGATGGATTCGAGCCCAGCCAGGGACTGCAAACCCTTTCCCGTGATAAGCGGGCCAGCAAAGCCGTTCGAGTAGAGCAGGTCGAGATGAGTCAGACCAGCCAGCTTTGCCAGGTGCGGCAGTCCTGCATCCGTAATCCCCGTCAAGCTCAAGTCCAGTTGCCGAAGATCCGAAAACTGCTGAAGGTGAACAAGCCCTTCATCCGAAACCTTGTTCGCGTACAGGTTCAGCACTCGAAGCTGGGACAAGGCAGTGAGTTTCTCCAGCCCGGCATCACTCACCCGAATGGGTTCAAATGCGGTTTTCTTCAATATCAGGACACGCAGCGCCGGAAACTTGGCCAGTTCCGTGCATCCAGCTTCACCCACCTGTTCACAGATTTCCAGGTCGAGAGCTCGCAGGTTCTTCAAAGTCTGCACTGACTGCAAGCCTTTTTCTGAGACGTCAACACCCATCAGCCCCAGTACCACCAATCCCCTGGCCCTCGACAATTGCTTTACCGCTTCGTCATCCACCCGAGGGCAAAGTTCAAGATTGAGGCCGCGCAACGACTTCAGATCAGCCAGTTGTCCAACTCCGGCTGGACTGATACCTGTCCCGGCAACATTCACCAGCAGCGGGCGAGAGATTTTTTCGAGCAGTTGCTGAATCTTAGCTGGCAGCGAACCATCGCTTGCCAACTGTCGCGGATTAAGTGTTACCAGGACAGGACCCTGTCGAGAATCGGCCTGACCCGCCAGTTCCCCGTAGAGCTGCTGGTGTTTGCGTGACCCAGTCCGCTCAAGATAGGCGCCCAGTGGTTCTAACTCGACCCCCAGTTGCTGAAGTTGCCCCAGTGCTCCCGTCCAGGTCCTTTTTACTGGCGCCGTATCGGTCAGCTGATCCCTGGCACGCAC
>CAZXJC010000021.1:0-4051 GCA_964640885.1 uncultured Pirellulaceae bacterium
CAGATGACACGAATCTATTTCGTGAGGGTTCCAGTGCGGAGGCGATTCAAGCATTGTTGTTGCGCCTGGCCCCGGCCGAAGCAGCTGAGAAAAAATAGCTCAGCGAATAAACTGGGTCACGTAATCTGCTCCCAGTCCAACCGACTCGAAATGCTCACGGCACATGGCGATCTTGGTGTGGACGTCATCGTAACCACAGGTTTCCCCGGATTCGTCGAGGTAGATCAGTGCGCCACTGATGTGAAATAGCGTAATCATCTCGTCGGTTCCAGTTTCATTAACCAGGGTGTGGACGTCCCCGGGTGGTTCAAAGACATAGCAGCCGGGATGGGCGACCCAGTCATGTTCCAGGTATCTCCAGGATCCCTTGATGACGTAACCGTGAACGGGTGCCGGGTGACGATGCCGGCTGAGGATGCCGGACTTGCGCACACGCAATAGATTGATCCATTCTCCATTGACCCGGTTCAAGAGCAGGGGGCGGAACCAGACATTGTCTGCCTGGGGAACCCATAGACGTTCGTCTTCTGGAATGGCTTGCGTTACCAGGTCAGCTGTTGCATGGGGCAACTGTGGAAAAGGGGATTCCTTGTCACTCATCTTTGTTTTACTCCCATCATTGGACCCAGTTTACTCTACGCGATTGAATAGCCGCCGTCGACAGGAAGCACGGTTCCGGTAATAAACTTGGCTCCAGTGGAGCAAAGGAAGACGGCTGCACTTGCGACGTCCTGCGGTTGCCCCCAGCGACCTAGCGGCGTGCGTTCCAAGATTTGCTGGTGTCGTTCGGGATTGTCATGAAGGGGTTTCGTCAGGTCGGTTTCAATCCAACCTGGTGCCAGTGCGTTGACACGCACCTGTTGACTAGCCCAGGCAATGGCCAGCGACCGCGTCAATTGGACGATGCCCCCTTTGCTGGAACTGTAGGCGGGTGCATATCCGCTGCCGAAGTAACTGAGCATCGAGGCAATATTCAGCACACAACCCTGTTGCTTTGCTAGTAATGGCAAACAGGCTGTAGACATTCTCATGGTTCCAGTCAGGTTAACATCGAGGACTTGTTCAAAGCCATCAAGTGTGAATTCCTGGCCATCACGTAAGATCGTTCCCGCGCAATTGACTAGCACATCCAGTCGGTCTAGATCGTCGACCAGGGCACTGACCTGCTCTGGTTGCTGAACATCGAGGTGGCTAAACCGAATTTCACCTGCGCCACTATTCCCGGAAGGTAATTCTGTTTCGATACCCGTGGCCAATACGTGGTACCCGGATGCGGCGAAGGCCCCGGCAATGGCTCGACCAATGCCACGACTGCCTCCGGTGACGAGAACCTGTTGGGTCATCAGTATTCCTCGCTTATTCCTGAAAAGGTGGTGACTGGTTGAAGCCAAGTGTGACCTAACTGCTCTTATAGTAGCTGAAAACCACTGCTTCCGGGTACCATGGGCGAGCATCCAATAGTTTCTGGAGCTCGGGTTCCCCCCGATGACGGCGACTTCGGTGAGGGCTAAAATAATGGACGTGGGATCATCGAAGCCATGTTGAGGCGGGTTCCCGAGGACAAATCATTCTGTGAGACAGGATCGTGATATGAGTCAGCCGATTGATCGACAGGCTCTCGCTGACCAATTCAGGTCCCGGGAAAAAAAGCTTGCCAAGATCGAACGACAATTCAATCGTCTGGATGAAAAATTGACTGCCCTGGAGTTAGAGTTACCAGCCCTTGATGAGCAGGCGCCGACTGACTCGATACGCCAGCGCAAGCCTCGCTAGTGCTAACGCATAAGGATTAAGCCAGTGAGTGAGCGATTAACGGGTTTAATTGCCGCCGTTCCAACACCAACAACTGCCAGCGGTGCGCTAGCGCTGGATGTGATCGAGCCGTTGGCCAGGCAATTAACTGAAGATGGTGTGAGCGGTGTTTTCGTAGGCGGGACGAGTGGCGAGTGGCATTCGTTTTCTTGCCAGGAGCGCATGGATGCTGCTGCCCGCTGGACCGATGTGGCCCGTGGTACGGAATTAAAGGTGGTTGTTCACGTGGGAGCCAATGCCTTACCTGAGGCAGAGGCCATGGCTAGTCATGCTGAGCAAACCGGAGCTGATGCGATCGCTTCCATGTCTCCTTTTTTCTTTAAACCGCAGCAAGTGGATGCGTTACTCAGTGTTTTGCAGGCCATTGGCCAGGCAGCAGCCAGTACGCCACTTTATTATTACGACATTCCATCGATGACTGGTGTTCATTTGCCGATGGTGGAATTGTTGCAACGCGGTCGTCAACAGATTCCAACGTTGCGTGGACTGAAATATACCAACGCGGACTTTTTGCAGTTACAGCGATGTCTCCAGGTCGAAGATGGCTATTTTGATATCCTCTTCGGCCATGATGCTGTGCTGGCTGGTGGTTGGACCTACGGCATCCGAGGCGCCATCGGTACGACCTATAATTTCATGGCGCCACTGTACCACCAGTTGTTGGCAGCAGTTGATCGGCAGGATGAAGTTGCCGTGCAGTCCCTGCAACATGCCTCCTGCGACATTATTGCCGATTTGTTCGACTTGGGATTTCTTCCTGCCGTGCGCAGCCTGATGAAGAGCATCGGTATCGATGTTGGGCCACCACGACTGCCCTTATTGCCGTTATCGGAGACGCAAGAGCAGCAACTGGCCGAGATGCTGGAGCGACGTAATTTCCAGCAATGGCGAGAACGGGTCGTGCTTTAAAGAACCCGTATCCGGTCGTTTGTATCTTAGACTGGGATCCTAATTGGACCGTTTGTTAAAAGGATCGTCGTTCGGGTCGACCTCGAACTTGTCACGCAGTTTTCGCGCCTTGTCTCGAGCTGCCGCAGCAAAGCGGTCCTGGTTGCTCCTGTCGAGCAGGGTGGCCAGCAAGTCGTAGTCGTGGATAAGGATGCGGCGGGCATCTTCGAACTGCGAATGCTCATCGAGGAACTCGCCAAATTCCTTGATTGTCAGTTCCAGAACGGCTCGCGCATCCGGGATTCTTCCTATCCGTTCATACGCTTCGCTGAGGCGATGAGATGACTGGTTTAACTTGATTTGATATTGCAGCGAATCGGGAAACTGCCTGGCCAGGTGTTCTTGATAACCAATCGATTCGCGCAGCAAACTGACTACCCGTTCCAGCCGTTCTGGTTCGATTCGGAGCTTAGTATATCGCAATTCAAATTCAGCTCGATTGTAGAGGGCTAAGGCGAACACTTTCGTATATTCTGGCACGTGTCGATAACGCTCAGATAGCTGGTCGCAAATCGCGATCGCTTCTTCCAAGCGTGCCCGCATCTTGTTTAATGGTACCGGCTGTCTGCCGGGTGGCAGTTTGTGTGTGAACAACAGAGCTAATTCATATTCGTAGTTCGGATTATCGGGTTGTTCTCGCTGTAATTGCCGAACGATCTGCATGGCGTCATTCCAAATAATCCAGGGGTCTGGAAGGATCTTGGGTCGATTGGGAACTCGCATCATGTTGGTCAGGCCTCGAACCTGTTCGATCTTGTAATTGGCATTCTTGGGATACTGGCGTATCAGGTCGTCGAGGAGTTTCTCGGATTGCAGGTACAGATCAAAGCGGGTGGAGCCCATTTCCTGAAGAAGGTCTTCGAGTAGTTCGGTAGCCATTCCACGGTCACTCGTTTTAATTCGCGATCCTCGTTGTGCCGGTAGGCCGAGCAAGTTGTAGATGCGGGCTCTGCGAAAGCGGGCTGTCGGTGTCTGGCGAATGGACTTGGATAGCTGATCTAAGAATTCGAGCGCTTCCCGGTGATGGGTTATTGAATCCAGTAGTCGGCCATCGACTCGGCAGAGCATTCCCAGTTCACTCTTGATCGCCACGGTTTGCAACGGATACGTCTCGCTGTCGGGAAATTGTTCGTGCAACTGGCGATAGGTTCCAAGGGCTTGGCGATAGGCTGATTCGGCGGCCTTGGTATTTCCCAGTAATAACTGGATTTTTCCGACACGCTGCTGCGCTTCCGCTCGTTTGGCTTGTAACGTCCTGTCGTCTGCATTGCTAACAATGAACTGGTCATAA
>CAZXJC010000022.1:0-2854 GCA_964640885.1 uncultured Pirellulaceae bacterium
CGGGGAGCTCCCAACCGCCCCTGGGAATTGTATGACCTGAAGAGCGACGTCAGTGAAAGCAAGAACCTGGCCGATGCCAAAACTGAAATCCTCGAAGAGATGAAAAAGCTGGCTGCCGAGGCTCATCAACCGGCCGTGGAAGGGACTTTTTCTGACACGGTTAATCACCAGAAAGACCGCCAGGCCAAATGGGGCTCTACCCGCCCCGCTGGGCGCCCAGGAAAAACCAATCGTTTCGATACAAAAGGCGTAATTCCCCAAAAAACCTACAAGCTCATTCGCGCCAGTAGCGAAAGTGGTGGCAACCAACGACTGGCTCGGCATGCCTTCGATGGCCGCCCAGCCACCCACTGGCACACCAGCTTTAACCCCAAGCCGGTCAAGCCGCCTCATGAACTGGTGATCGACCTGGGTCAGGAACGCTCGATCAACGGCCTGCATTACCTGGCACGCCAGGATGGTGGTTGGAACGGGGCCCTGAAAAACTGCGAAATTTACATCAGCAACGACCTGGACAAGTTTGGTGACGCCGTCGCCAAGCCGGTCTTCAAGAAATCGAGGCAAACCCAGCGGACTAAATTCAAAGAAACGAAGGGACGCTATGTCAAGCTGGTCATTACCAGCGAGGTGAACGGAGGCCCCTGGGCCTCGATCTCGGAAGTTGGTCTCGTCGGAAAGTAACTGCCCCAACTGACCGCTCAATCCGGCAGACTACGGCAACAAATCTTTCCCTGGCGGGCCAAAGAGGCTAGGATAACGACCACTTCAGGCCAATCAGTCAACGTCTCGGAGAGGGAAAAGCAACACGTGGCAAAGCAACACCGCTCACGACGAAGTACGGCAGGCTACACCCTGCTGGAAATTCTCGTCATCTGCTCGATCCTCGGAATCCTCTGGGCCCAACTGATGCCGACACTCGGCTCGCTACGGGAAAATGCTCGCCGACAATCTTGCGGCAATAATCTCAAGCAGTTGGGAGTCGCCTTTCACAACTACCATCAGGCTTACAGGTGCTTGCCACACAATGGCCTGCTAATCTGGACCCGGCAGTCCAACAATGGCTACACCTGGCAAAACGCTTCTAAGGGAAGTGTCCTCGTCAAATTGCTTCCCTTTATGGAGCAGAACCCTCTCTACAATCAGCTTAATTTCGAATTAGCCGGAACCACGGAAGACCAGCAGTTCGAATTCCAGAAAAGTCGCACTGGAAAACTGATCCGCTCAGAGATTATCCCCTCCTTCCTTTGCCCGTCAGCAAACTTGAATCCTTACCTGGATGGGACGAACCCAGCACGCGATCCAGCTATCTCTTGCTACGCGACTTCCATCGGCAACCAGCTAATGCCATCGCGGCAACGCTGGTGCGCCGACTACCCGGGTAATATTTTCGGGACCGGTCGCAGCCCATATGCCAATGACGCCCGCTCCAGCCAGCTCTCCGGTGTATTTGCACGCGGCCACTGGGGCGCACGTTTCCGTGACGTTACCGACGGCACCTCCCAGGTAATTATGGTCGGCGAAATCCTGCCCCATAAATCGTACTACCAGCGCCATGGCTGGATGTCCATCAACGGGGTCTGGACCGCCACCGTCGCGCCGATCAACTATCCCACCCTCGGCCTGGGCGAACGAGGCTATCCTGGCCCCCCGGGCTGTGAACATCACAAGAATTGGCAAACCTCCAACGGCTTCCGATCCCGCCATCCGGGAGGAGCGCAATTCGTTTTCGCCGATGGTTCCGTCCACCTAATTTCGGAAAGCATTGGTTACCTCACCTACCAACGGCTCGGCGATCGTCGCGATGGGGAACCCATCGGCGATCGTTGGGAACGGGAACCTTGATACGCCTCTTCCCTTAAGGAGCATGTTTTCGTGACGAAGCAACACCACTCACGTCGGACTAGGGCAGGCTACACCCTGCTAGAAGTTCTCGTCATCTGCTCAATCCTCGGAATTCTCTGGGCTCAGCTAATGCCGATGCTCGGCTCGTTCCGGGAAAATGCTCGCCGACAATCTTGCGGCAACAATCTCAAGCAACTGGGAATCGCCTTTCACAATTACCATGAAGCTTATAAGAGATTGCCACCCAACGGCCTTTATTTCTGGACCAGGCAATCCAGAAATGGCTACACATGGTACAACAGCAGTCGTGGTAGCCAGTTGGTAAAACTGTTGCCCTTCATGGAAGAAGATCCCATCTACAGCAAGCTGAACCAGGAAAAAGCTGGCACGAAACAATCGGATCGCTTTGAAGAAGAAATTTTCGGGCCTGAGAATAAATGGATTCGATCCGAGGTCATTGACAGTTATCTCTGCCCGTCGGCAAACCTGGATCCATACTTGGATGGGACAAACCCATTACAAGATCCAGCTATCTCTTGCTATGCGGTTTCCATCGGCGCCCAGGCGATGCCATCGCGGCAGCGCTGGTGTACCGACTATCCAGGCAACGTTTTTGGAACCGGCCCCGCTTCGTACGCAGATGACGCACGCGCCTATCGAATCTCCGGCCTTTTTGCCCGCGGTTTCTGGGGCGCACGTTTCCGTGACGTCACCGATGGCACGGGTCAGGTAATTATGGCCGGTGAAACCCTGCCAAACAAATCGTATTATCAGCGTCACGGCTGGATGTCAGTCAACGGCGTTTGGACCGCTACCACGGCGCCGATCAATTATCCCACAATCGGCTTGGGTGATGTGGGCTATCCCGGTTCTCCCGGGTGCAAGCATTACAAAAATTGGCAGACCTCCAACGGCTTCCGCTCCAAGCACCGAGGAGGAGCCCAATTTGTTTTCGCCGACGGCTCTGTCCACCTACTCTCGGAAGACATCGGCTACCTCACCTACCAGCGGT
>CAZXJC010000023.1:0-4499 GCA_964640885.1 uncultured Pirellulaceae bacterium
AGCTTGCTGGAACTTGGGTGCGTCGCGCTGGCAAACAATCCGTAGCATCGTACTCCCCAATTCGATCAGTGGCATTCTGACTGGGGTAATTCTACAGGTCTCCCGGGCAGCTGGCGAAACGGCGCCGATTTTATTCACGGGAGCCGCTTACTACATGACTTTTGAGAATGGGTTTGGGCTGGGCGACAAGTTCATGGCTCTCTCCTACCATTTATTTATCCTCTCCAAGCAAGCCAACAATATTCCCGAATCCATGCTTTACGGAACTGCCGTGGTTCTCATCGGGCTGGTTTTACTAGTCAACAGCCTGGCTATCGGAGCCAGGATTTATTTGCGTAGTCGTAAGAAGTGGTAACATGATCTCGCAACCTCACATCCAGTTCAACGACGTCTCGGTTCGCTATGGCAACCACGTGGCGCTGCAAAATATTTCACTCTCCATTGCCAATAACGAGATTTTCGGCATTATCGGGCCCGCCAACGCTGGCAAAACCACGTTTCTCAAGTGCATTAATCGGATGCTGGAATTTATTCCAACAGCTTCGGTTCAAGGCACCGTCTCAGTGGCAGGCGATAACGTCCGCTCACTGCGAAACGTTTACCGACTACGACGGCGCATTGGTATGGTGTTTCCGCTGCCGGTCGGATTACCCATGTCGGTTTATGAGAATGTAGCCTACGCACCACGTCAGTCGGGAATCCACGAACGAGCTGAACTCGATGAAATCGTCGAGCGTTGTCTAAAACAATCGATGCTCTGGGATGAGGTCAAAGACCGTCTCGACTTGCTGGGAACGCGCCTGTCCGGTGGTCAGCAACAACGACTGACCATTGCACGAGCCCTCTCCCATGAGCCGGAAATTCTCTGTCTCGATGAGTTTTCCATTGCAATTGATCCAGTAACCACGATGAAAATTGAAGACATGCTGGTCGAACTCAAGAAGGAAATCACAATTGTTCTCGTCACGAACCTGGTTCAACAGGCACGGCGGCTCGCCGACCACACCGCTTTTTTCAATAACTCGGAGCTGGTCGAAGTTGGGGTCACCGAAAAAATCTTCTCTGAACCGGAAAATCCTCTAACCTATGAATACGTAACGGGAGGATTTGGCTAGAATGACTAGTAATGCAACATCGCTAAATCATTCATCTCAGGAAGTGATCGAAGGCGTTGAGCTACCGCAGGAAGAGGAACAACTGGTGCAGTACAGTATCCAGACCCAAGATCTGAGTTTGTGGTACGGTGATTTTCAGGCTCTGGAAAATGTCACCGTGAACATTCCCAAGGGGATCATCACCGGCTTAATCGGCCCTTCCGGTTGCGGGAAAACCACCCTGCTACGTTGTTTCAACCGCATTAACGAACGTTACGGTAATGTCACAACAACCGGTAAGATCGAAGTACTCGGTAAGAATCTCTACGATCCCGACGTCTCGGTGCGTCAGTTGCGGCGAAAAATCGGCATGGTTTTTCAACGCCCTAACCCGCTGCCCATTTCCATCTACGACAACGTTTTGTTTGGCTCGCGAGTCCATACACCGAATCGCCAGCTGTCTCGCACGAAACGGGATGACCTGGTTGAATCAGCGCTGCAGGAAGTCAAGTTGTGGGACACCGTAAAAGATCAGCTCAAGAAAAAAGCAACGCTGTTGACACTCGAGCAGCAACAAAAACTTTGCATCGCTCGCCTGCTTCCCTTGAAACCAGAAGTAATCTTAATGGATGAACCCTGTTCCGCCCTTGATGCCGAGGGTGTCGAACGTATCGAGAACTTGATTGCAGAACTTCGAGATGACTATACCGTGGTAGTGGTCACTCACAACATGGCTCAGGCCCGACGCGCCACCGACGAATGTATCTTCATGCTCCTGGGCAAGATCATCGAACACGATCAGACTTCCACGATCTTCTTTAATCCTCAGCACGAACAGACCGAAATGTACATCCAGGGACGGTATGGATAAGGGAACTGTATCATGAAAAAATTTGACGAAGAACTGGCCGTTCTACATAAACAACTGGTCGACATGGGCACCCTGGCGGAAGACATGCTGACGACAGCCACCCAATCGCTTAATACCGGATCCGACAACTCCTTTGAAGCCGTCGCCGATTCAGAACGAACCATGGACCAGATGCAACTGGATATTGATCAGGAGGTGGTTCGCTTGCTAACCGTCTACGGCCCGGTCGCAACGGACCTGCGGTACCTGTTAACTGTATCCAAGGTAACCTCAGGTCTGGAACGAATCGGAGACCAGGCAGTAAACATCTGTGAAGCCATGCAACTAATGGTGGACAAGGGGAGCAGTAGCACACAACCCCAGTTGCCACATATGGCTCAACTGGTTCAAACCATGCTGCGACAGTCGCTGGACGCTTACATCAACAAAGATACCAAGTCTTCCGAATCAATCATGGGGCAAGATGATGTCATTGACTCGCTGAACGACCAGATCGCCCGTGAACTCCTTAGCGACGATATCGTCCGCGAAGCGATCAAGGCACCCCAGGATATTGCTAACATCATGGCCCAGATCCTGATTGCCCGCTCCCTGGAACGGATAGCAGATCAAGCCTGCAATATTTGTGAAGAAGTCTTTTACCTGGTGAAGGGCGATGATGTACGCCACAGTGAGGGGTAAACCGCTGCGTCGGCTCGATGAGTCACTCCCCTTTATCTCACTTGCACGCTACCCTTTTCTAATTTCAAAATAACAGATCATCATTCTCGCATGTCAGTACCTCTTATTCTAATTGTAGAAGACGAAGAGTCTCTCGCCGAGGTACTCAGCTACAACTTGCAAAATGAAGGGTTCCAAACTCTGATCGCTTCTACCGGAACCGAAGGGGTTCGCCTGGCGCAAAAGAAAAAGCCTGACACGCTAATCCTTGACGTGATGCTTCCAGAAATGGACGGGCTGGAAGTTTGTCGACAATTACGGCAAGATTCCGAAACAAAACACCTGCCGATCCTAATGCTGACTGCTCGCAGTGAAGAAGCCGATGAACTGGCAGGTTTTTTACATGGGGCAGACGATTACGTCACCAAACCATTTAAGTTCAAACTGCTGTTCGAACGGATTAAAGCTCTCCTGAGACGTAACGAGCGCAAAGATGATGATACAGGAATCGTTCATTTGCACGACATTCAACTGGATGAGGTAAGGCACCAAGTCAGCCTGCTGGGAGAAATCGTTCATCTGACCCCCACCGAATTTCGTCTCTTGAACTTCCTGATGCGAAACCCGGGACGGGTTTATGATCGCAGGGATTTAATGGGAGAAGCCATAGGTGATGACGCGATCGTGCTAGAACGTACCATCGATGTTCACGTGCGGTCACTACGAACCAAGCTGAAACCGCGATCGGATGTGATTGAAACCGTCCGTGGGATTGGTTACCGGTTCAAGAGTCGCTAACGCCAGTCTACCCCGGCTCACTCGGCCGATTCCAGGCTTTTAACAACCGGCTCGGGTACCCTGGCCAAAGGTAGTCGGACCGTAAAGGTCGTTCCCTCCCCCAGTACACTCTTTAAGTCGATCTCTCCCTGGCAAGCATTGACCAGGTGCTTGACGATCGCCAGCCCCAGACCCGTACCGCCCTTTTCCCGCGACCTGGCCTTATCAACACGGTAAAATCTTTCGAAAACGCGATCCTGATCTTCCGAGGCAATGCCGATGCCGTTGTCGCTGACTTCCGTGATCAGCATTTGGTCCCTCACGCTCCAGCGCACCTCGACTTCGTCTCCAGGCGAAGAATACTTAATGGCGTTATCGATCAAATTGTCGAGAATCTGTTGCAATCCTTCATGGTCAGCCAGCACATAAACCGGTCCGTCAGGACCCGCTGTTTGTATGCCCACTTTCTCCTGCCGAGCCTGCCGGTCATGTCGTTCCAGGCAAAGATTTACAACTTCCGTTATTTCAACGGCCGTCAAATCAAACGTCTCTTCTCGAGATTCAAACTTCGCCAGGCTCAACATGTCCTGAATCAGGGCATGCAGTCGATCTGCCTGTTTGCTAATCGTTCGTACAAAATTCCAGTTATTATCCTCGTCTGTCAGAGCACCGTTGAGCAGAGTTTCTGAGTACGCCTGGATCGAAGCCAGCGGCGTCTTCAGTTCGTGGGACACATTGGCCACGAATTCACTACGCAAATTCTCCAGGCGGCGCAAATCAGTAACATCATGAAACACCAAAATTACCCCGGTCGAGGTGTCCCCAGGAATACGAGTGACATTAACTGCCAGCGTACGAGCACTCGTCCCGGGAAGAGTCAATTCACAACGACTGGCTCCAGCCCGCTTCATCGCCTCTGAAACAGCCTCTTCCACCGGCTGGTTGCGAACCAGTTCCCAGAGCATACGGCCCGTATCAGCTGGCATTTCAATCTGTAGCATTTCACAGGCAGCTTGATTTGCAAAGAGGATTTTTTGCTCCGCATCAATAGCATTCACTCCTTCCACCATGCCTCGTAACATCGTCTCCAGTTGTTC
>CAZXJC010000024.1:0-6565 GCA_964640885.1 uncultured Pirellulaceae bacterium
ATATTGGAAGACAAGGCAACGGAGAGCGAACAACTGTCCGGAGAATCATTTCCTGAAGAACTACTGCTGCGACTCAAACACATGATCGTCAGTCATCACGGGGAATATGAATTCGGCAGCCCGAAACTGCCTATGACACCAGAAGCGATTGCACTGCATTTCCTCGACAACCTGGATGCCAAGATGCATCTGGCAAACCAGTTGATCACAACTGATGTTATTGGAAACAGTCGCTGGACGTCCTATCAGCCATCCTGGGGTCGAAAGCTATTCAAAGGAAACCCTGCCACAGAACAACCAGCTGAACCGCCGTCAGAATAAAAACACTCTCTAGCATGAAAGATATCACCGTTAACTCGCAACACGATCATTTTCAGCGGAAACGAACGACCGCCTCATGAATACTGCAAATCTCGAGCAGCAGGTTCGTGAACACGTCCAAGCCGCTAATTATCAACCCGTCAAACCCAAGGTAATCGCTCGACAACTCAAGATTCCTGAGGATCGTTTTTCCGAACTGCGGCGGACTATCAAGAAGCTCGTCAAACGGGGCGACTTGGTTTATGGTCCCAAGCATCGCGTCATGCCGGCCACCGGAAAAACTTCGCAAAATGGTCCGACCGGAACTTTCCAACGTCATCCGGACGGATATGGCTTCGTACGAATGCCACGGGACCAGGATGGGACCCAAAACCCTGATGTCTACATCCCACGCAGTAAAACAGAGGATGCTGCTACCGGCGACCAGGTACGAATCCGTATTAAAAGCTCCAGTCGCGGTAGCAAGTCTCGAACATCCGGCGAAATCCTGGAAATTGTAAACCGTCGCAGTTACCGCTTCGTAGGTACCTACCAGGAATCCAGACAACGCGGCAGTGTGCTGGTAGACGGAACCATCTTTGCAAAACCAATTCCAGTAGAAGATCCCAGCGCAAAACGAATCCAAGTCGGGGATAAAGTGGCAATCGAGGTCGTGCAATTCCCTTCCAGAACGCGGTCTGGGCAAGCTGTCGTACTCGAGGTCCTGGGTCCCCAGGGCACGCCAGAAGTAGACACTCGCTCAATTATCTATCAGTACAATTTACCGACCGACTTTCCAGAAGCCGTCATGCAAGATGCCCGACAGCAAGCGGAACGTTTTGACGAAAAAATCACCGAAGACCGTCAAGATCTTACCGAACTCACGGTTCTGACCATTGATCCAGCCGATGCACGCGACTTCGACGACGCAATCTCACTCGAAAAACTGAAAAATGGACACTGGTTACTCTACGTTCACATCGCAGATGTATCACACTTCATTCCCGTTGGCAGCAAACTGGATCAAGAAGCCCGTCAGCGAGGAACCAGCGTTTACCTTCCGGACGTGGTGCTCCCCATGCTACCGGAAACCATCTCCAATCACCTGGCCAGTTTACAACCCGATTGCGTCCGCTATGCGCTCACCGCCATCATTGAATGGACTGCCAAGGGCCAGCGAGTTTCCACCGATCTGCAGCGCACCGCCATTCGGAGTGACAGACGCTTTACGTATCGTGAGGTCGACCAGTTCCTGGCAAAGCCAAATCCCTGGAAAAGCAAGTTGTCTCCCGAGGTCTTTGAATTACTCTCCAGAATGGCTCAGCTTGCGCGTATTTTGCGTAAACGCCGCATGGACGGAGGATCCCTTGAACTGACGTTACCGGAAATCAAGATCGACTTGGATTCCAAGGGACAAGTCGAGGGGGCACACGTCGAAGAACAGACGGAAAGCCACCAAATCATTGAAGAATTCATGCTGGCAGCAAACGAAGCCGTTGCCCAATGGCTAACAGATCGTGAAGTCCTATTCCTGCGACGCCAACATAAATCGCCCAGTGCCGAAAAACTGGCCACGCTGACATCCTTCCTGCAAGACCTAGGATGGGATGTGAAAGATATACAAAGCCGATTTGAGATCCGCAGAGTCCTTCAAGAGGCCGCCGCTAGTCCACAGGAATACGCCATTAACCTGGCTGTCCTCAAGAGCATGCAGAAGGCTATCTATAGCCCTGAAGAATCCGGCCACTATGCACTCAATAGCGAGCACTATTGTCATTTCACATCCCCGATTCGGCGTTACCCTGACCTCGAAATTCATCGCCTGGTTGAAATGATCAATCGTGGCAAGAGACCTCCAACAGACCTCCCTGCAATCCAATCCTTAGGAGACCACTGCTCCGAACGAGAACAGCTGGCCGAAGCTGCTGAACGTGAACTGATCAAGCTTAAACTGCTGGGCTACCTCAGCCAGCATATTGGCATGAAGATGGAAGCGGTCGTAACAGGAGTCGAAGATTTCGGTCTATTCGTACAGGGTCTGCAGTTGCCTGCCGACGGCCTCGTTCACATCACCACGCTACGAGAAGACCACTACAAACATGACCCTCAAACCCATACCCTGACAGGACATCGCCAGGGCAACCAGTTTCGCCTGGGAGACAAAGTCCAGGTCGAAGTAACTCACGTTGACTTAAATCGTCGGCAACTTGATTTTAAAATCTTGCAACGGCTGACCTCAGCAAAACCGAAACAAAGTTCTTCAAAACGCCCTTCTCGCCGGCGCAAACCTGCCACATCGAAAAGCAAGCGACAGGGTGCACGATCCCAGAAAAAGCAAAACAGTCATCCACCGCGAAAAAAGAAGAACAAGAATAACAAGAAGAGCGCCGCTGAGAAGAAAAAAAACGCCGGCAAGAAAAAACAGGCTGGCAAAAAGAAGACTGGTGGCAAGAAACGCTCCACTAGCAAAAAGCGACGCCGCTCCGGTTAACTTCTCTTTGGCTCGGCCGCTTTCTCGGCACAATCCTCTCCTTAATACCCTGGGCAGTTCCTTTGTTTTGGATACAATTTGGGAACTAATCCAACAATTCACTTTGGTGAGAGCTGGAACGCGTTCTACTTGAGAGGTTGGTTGCACGGATGACAACAAGCGATTTGCTGCGAACACCCTTGTATGACTGGCACGTGGAGCAGGGAGCTCGCATGGTCGATTTTGCTGGCTGGTCGATGCCAGTACAGTACGAGTCGATCGTTGCTGAACACTTAGCGACGCGAGAACGGGCCAGTGTTTTCGACGTTTCTCATATGGGACGCCTTCGCTTTGACGGGCCGGGCAGTGGCCGTTTCCTCGATCGACTTCTGACACGTCGCGTCCTGGACCTCCAACCAGGTCGCATTCGTTATGCACTGGTGGCAAATACCGAGGGGGGGATCCTGGATGATGTGCTCGCCTACCACCAGCAAACGCCCAGCGGAACCGATTACCACATGCTGGTGGTGAACGCCGGCAACCGCACGAAAATTGTCAAATGGATCCAGGCTCAGCTACAACCGGACGACGAAGTCATCATGTCCGATCGAACTGAGGAAACTGCGATGCTCGCCGTTCAGGGTCCTCGAGCGATCGACCTGGTCAACCCGCTGGTCGACGCTGACGTCGAATCGATGGCCTATTACCGAAGTCGAACGACGAAGCAAATGGGGAAGGTCTGTATCGTCAGTCGGACAGGGTATACTGGAGAAGACGGTGTTGAGTTGATCGTGCGAAGGGAAGACGCACCATTAATCCTGGAGAATCTTTTCCGATCCGGGCGCGAGTTTGACCTGGTGCCGGCCGGACTGGGATCACGCGACACACTTCGCATGGAAGCCGCCATGCCTCTGTACGGACACGAATTGGATGAAACAATCAATCCCTTCGAAGCCGGACTGAAATTTGCCGTTAACTTCGAAGATGGCTCGGGGCAACCGCGATCCTTTGTTGGCAGTGAAGCCCTGCAGACCCTGGCTCAACAACCACCTCGCCTAACTCGTGTCGGGCTGCTGCTGGAAGGAAAACGGGCCGCCCGAGAAAAATACCCGGTTTTCCGGGATGAAACCCGCGTTGGAGAAGTCAGTAGTGGAACTTTTTCGCCCACTCTACAGCGCCCCATCGCAATGGCTTATATTGATGCAGCGGATCCTGAGTTACTGGAGCCTGGCAACCGGTTGGAAGTTGACATCCGCGGTCGCCGTCATCCTGCAGAGATCACGCGTTTACCGTTTTATTCGCGCCCTTAACTCTTGGTTAACAGGAATCATGCCGTGAAACCCGAGGAATTACACTACGCTGAAACTCACGAATGGGTACACGTCTCAGAAGAAGAAGGCAACCAGATTGCCACCGTCGGCATCACCGCATTTGCCGTCGAACAACTGACCGACCTGGTCTACCTGGAATTGACCAGCGTTGGAACCAGCCTCACCCCAGGTGATGAATTTGGAGAAGTTGAATCGGTTAAGGCCGTCAGTTCACTCTACAGTCCTGTCACGGGAGAAATCGTCGAAGTGAATTCTGGCCTCGCCGATCAACTAGAGATACTGAATGATGACCCTTACGAAGGGGGCTGGATGATCAAAGTGAAGATCAACGATGATCAGTCCTTAACCGGGTTAATGGATCATGACACTTACTTGAAACAATGCGCAGGCGAACACTAATACCGCTGCAACATGCCTTACATCATCAACACTTCGGAAGACCAGCAACTAATGCTGGAATCGATTGGCTTAGAATCGATCGAACAACTGTTTGACGCGATTCCAGATGACTTTCGATTACAGCAACCGCTGGACCTGCCTGCCGCACTAAGCGAAATGGAGCTGGAACAGCACCTCGGCCAACTCGCCGGCCGCAATCATGATGTAACTCGTAAAACATGCTTTCTCGGTGGAGGAAGTTACGACCATTTCGTTCCCGCGGTCGTTGATGCGATCGCCAGCCGCAGCGAATTCTACACCTCCTACACGCCTTACCAGCCAGAAGTCAGTCAAGGCAACTTGCAGGCAATGTTTGAATACCAGTCGCTCATCTGCCAGTTAACTGGCATGGATGTCTCCAATGCCAGTCTTTACGAGGGCGGGACTGCTACTCTCGAAGCTGTTTTGATGGCCATGAGCGTGACACGACGTCAGGGAAAGATCCTGACGGCAGAATCCCTTCATCCGGAATATCGTCAAATCCTCCAAACCTATCTCGGTGAGACGACTACCAAACTGGTTACGTTAAAAACTCCCACCGGTGCCTTGTCCCTGGAAACACTGGATGCCGAACTGGATGATCAAACTGCTTGCGTCGTTGTCCAACATCCCAATTTCTTCGGCTCCCTGGAAGACGTTGCCAGTATTGCGGAGTTGGCACATCAGCGTGGAGCTCTTGTGATTCATGTGTTTGACCCCATTAGCCTGGGAATCCTCAAGCGTCCCGGCGACCTGGGAGTTGATATCGCCGTCGCCGAGGGACAGTCCCTGGGGACCCCCCTGCTCTACGGCGGACCCTACCTGGGCATTATGGCTTGCCGGGAACAGTTCTTGCGACGACTTCCCGGACGTATCGCTGGCCAAACCGTCGACCAACAGGGAAAACGCTGCTGGGTCCTCACACTGCAAACCCGAGAACAGCATATCCGCCGACACAAAGCTACGAGCAACATTTGCACAAACCAGGGCTTGCTTGCCTTACGTTCAGCAATCTACTTGGCCACCATGGGTCCTCAGGGTATGCAGGAAGCAGCCGACTTGTGTCTACAAAAAACGCGCTATACGCAGGATCAGCTAACTTCCGAAAGTCGCTTCGAAGCTGCCTTCTCACAACCTGTCTTCAAAGAATTCGTCGTACGTGACCGAGAAAACCAGGTTACCGATTTACTCGGGAACGCCGAACAGGCTGGCATCCTGGCCGGTATTCCACTAGCTCCCTGGTACCCCGACCTGGCTGACTGTTTTCTCGTCACCGTTACAGAGAAACGAACCAAGTCGGAAATCGATGCTCTCGTTCACTCCCTGGCTGGTGAATCCTCTCCCATTTCAGCGATCCATGCGTAACCAACAAGCAACCCAACTACTGTTCGAACTATCCCAGGCCGGCCGTCGCAGTACGAGACTGCCCGCTTGCGATGTGCCCGTCTCGCCACGAGAGGACTTGATTCCGGACCATGCGCGGGCCGCTGAACCCTTGCCACTGCCAGCACTGGCTGAACCGGACATCATTCGACATTTCACCAATCTTTCCACTTTGAACATGTCGATTGACACGCATTTCTATCCGCTTGGATCATGTACGATGAAGTACAATGCCAAGCGTAACGAGCGATTAGCCAACCTGCCCGGGCTCGCCCAACTTCATCCCTACCAACCGATTGCAACGGTCCAGGGCCTCTTGCAGTTATTGTTTGAACTCCAGCAAATGCTACAGGAGATTTCAGGCTTACCCGGCGTTTCTCTACAACCGGCGGCAGGTGCCCACGGAGAACTCACCGCCCTAATGGTAGCGGCCAGCTACTTCCGGGACCAGGACGAGCAACGGACCAAGGTGCTCAGTCCCGACAGTGCTCATGGGACGAATCCAGCTAGTGCCCAGATGGCTGGATTCGAAACAATTTCCATAAAAAGTAATGCCCAAGGGCTCGTGGACCTGGACGACCTCGAATCAAAACTCGATGAACAGGTCGCCGTAATAATGATCACCAATCCAAATACGCTTGACCTGTTTGAGAAACAAGTTGCC
>CAZXJC010000025.1:0-11086 GCA_964640885.1 uncultured Pirellulaceae bacterium
TGGTGCTCAGCAAGCGGCACCCTTCACCTTTGAAACCCGCACCACGCCTCCGCATGACCTAACCGATCAATCGATTGCGGATGATTTCCCCAGGGGGCCGGGAAGCCACTTACTCAGCGACTTGATGAACCGCAGCAGTGAGATTTTCTCCACTCACCAGGTCAATCAGGATCGTCAACAGGCGGGGCATTTACCCGCAACGAACATCTGGCTTTGGGGACTGGGCAAGCTGCCACAATTACCTGGCTTTGCTGAAACCTACGGAAAAACGGGGGCAATGATCACGGCCGTCGATTTATTACGTGGAATAGCAGCCCTGATTGGGTGGCATGAAGTAAACGTACCAGGCGCAACCGGCTATACGGATACCGATTATACTGCCAAAGGAGAGCATGCCGTGGCAGCGCTGGCCAGGGAAGAAATCGACATTGTTTGTGTTCACGTGGAGGCGACCGACGAGGCGTCCCACGAAGGAGACTTGGCAGCCAAGGTTGCAGCCTTGGAACACATCGACCAGCAAATTGTCGCGCCGCTGCACCAGGCTTTACAGGATCAAGGGGAATATCGAATCCTGGTAACACCGGATCACCCGACACCTTTACGTACCAAGACCCACAGTCATGGTGCTGTTCCATTCACCATCACGGGTACGGGGATCGAATCGACTGAGCAGACGCAGTACGATGAAGCAACGGGAGAAGCCTCACCGCTTCAATTCCCGGAGGGATGGAAACTAATGGAATACTTTCTGACAAAGTGAGGTAACCGCGTAAAGATGTCTTTGATCGTACAAAAATTTGGTGGCACCAGTGTGGCCAACCCGGACAAGATCCGAACAGCGGCTGAAAAAGCGATTCGTGCTCAGCAAGCTGGCAATCAAGTTGTAGTCGTGGTCAGTGCGATGGGAAAGAACACTGACACACTGGTCGATCTGGCCGGCCAGCTAAATCCTCAACCACCGGCCCGCGAGATGGATATGTTACTGTCTACCGGCGAGCAGGTAAGCGTAGCCTTAATGGCCATGGCCATCGATGCGATGGGCCACAAGGCGATTAGCCTGACCGGAGCCCAGATTGGAATTCGCACCGACAGTTCTCATACCAAGGCTCGTATTATTTCAATTTCCACGGAACGGCTACAGTCCCTGTTGGACGCCGGGAACATCGTGATTGCCGCCGGATTCCAGGGAATTGATGAACAGTTGGACATCACTACCTTAGGGCGGGGTGGTAGCGACACAACGGCAGTCGCCCTGGCGGCCGTCCTGGGTGCCTCATCTTGTGAAATTTATACGGATGTTGATGGTGTTTTCACTACCGATCCGCGGCAAGTCGAAGAGGCACGGCGCATCGACCAGATCAGTTACGATGAAATGCTCGAGTTGGCGAGTCTCGGTGCCGGTGTCATGCATAATCGATCGATCGAATTTGCTAAGAAATACTCGGTACCCATTCACGTCCGAAACAGTGGAAACGAAAATCCCGGAACCTTCATCACTCTGCAGGGAAGCCAGGAAGCCGTTCCCGTACGTGGAGCTGCTCTGAGCACTCATGACGCCCGCATCACGTTAGTCGGCGTACCAGACGTACCGGGTACCAACCTGGAGATATTCTCTCGAATTGCCGACCGCCAGATCACGGTCGATATGATCGTGCAAAATGTTGGTGAAGATGGAAAATCGGATCTTTCCTTTACCGTCCCAAGGGCAGAACTTGACGTTGCCTTATCGGCGATTGATGAAGCGGCACAGACTTTGCAAGCGGAAGCGATTCTGCACGACGCTGAAGTCGCAAAGGTCTCGGTCGTTGGACTAGGCATGATCCAGCAAACCGGTGTTGCCACCAAGATGTTTCGTGCCCTGGCAGCTGCCAACGTCAATATCCAAATGATCACAACCAGTGAAATCAAGATCTCCACGCTGGTCTCCCAGGAACAGGCTCAGCTGGCCTTAACCGCTGTTCACCAGGCCTTCCAGTTGGATCAGCCACCAGCACCACTGGACAGCGAAACAACGTTAACAGTGCAACCCTCACGCGAGCAAAGTGAAGTGGCTGACATCGTCGATCGGCTACACAAGGTTGGCATGGAAGAACTGGTGATTGATGACATCACGCTGGACGAAAGCCAGGCTCGCATCACGATCCAGGGGATCCCTGACACACCGGGAATTGCTGCTGACGTCTTCGAAGAAGTAGCAACATCAGGTGTTCTGGTTGACATGATTATCCAGAGCTTCGATGGTGCAGAAGGGCTGGCCAGTGTCAGTTTCACAGTTCCGCAGGCACAGTATGAACAGGCACTTAAGGTAGCCGAAATGATCTGTGAACGTTCAAACTGTCGAGGCATAAGCAATAGTCCCCAGGTAGCAAAGCTTTCCGTTTCTGGTACGGGATTGCGTAGCCATACGGGTGTAGCAATTCGCACTTTTCGCGCATTAGCCGAAAACGGAATCAACGTCGCGATGATTAGCACCAGTGAAGTCCGCGTGAACGTCGTTGTCCATGGTGAGCAGGGAGCCGAGGCACTATTGCAGTTACAAGAGATCTTCCAGGAATTCTTGCGGTAGCCTGACCGGCCACTAGACATCAAGGACTTCTTCCAGCACGTCTTCCGAAACATAAATCGGCAATTGAGGCTGGCAAGTAACAGCCACGGCAATCGCATCCGACGGTCTCGAATCCACCTCGATCAACTCACCATCCCGCTTAACTCGCAGCTTGGCGTAGTAGGTATGTTCTTTGAGCTCGTCGATAACAACACTGTCCAGTTCTCCCCCGAGGCTGTCAGTCAGATTGACGAGCAAGTCATGAGTCAGCGGTCGTGGTGCCGGGTAGTCTTTAACACGGCGATCTATACTGGTTGCTTCAAAGATACCAATCAAGATTGGAAACTGCCGGTCTCCGCCCGCTTCTTTCAAGTAGATCACCTGTTGATCATTGATTTCGCTGATGATAATGCGGTGCAATAGCATTCTAACTGGCATGATCATTCACCAAACCCAAAAAACAGACGATAGATCGTCGTCACAGAAAACCGCATTATAACGATCACCTTCGGGTAACGGCTAGTGTCGAAGAGGTTACCAACTCAATCTTTCTACTGATCTTCAACCCAGTTCGCTGAGCTCCCGAAGAATCTTATCTACGGCCACCACTTCTTCCCGCAACTTGGCAAGACCGTCTCGTTCGCGTTGCACCACTTCCTCCGGGGCACGAGAAACAAAACTCTCGTTGGTAAGCTTCTTCTCCTTACCTTCAATTTGCGAGACCAATTTATCTCGAAGCTTTTGATTACGCTCAATCTCGGCGGACACATCGATAAAGTCCTTTAGATCAACGTAAACATCGATGCCATCGCGACGGACGGTTGCACAACCGGTTGGCGGTTCTACCTGTGGCCCCCAGCCGATAGCCCTGGCATTAGCCATGGACTGAAAAAACTCCTCCATTGGCTGCAATAAACTGGCGATCGTTTCCGAACAGGTCACCGAGAACTCAATCTTCTCTATCGGACCAATGTTCTGACGACTGCGAATATCGCGAATCGCCGCCAGCACCGACTGGAACTGGGCAAATTGGGCCTCGATCTCGGGGTCGTGATCTGTCTCAACAGGGGTCGGCCAGTCAGCTGTCATGATTGACTCGCAGGCTTCCTGTGGATCCCGTAATCCACGAACTGGGGCAACCTGGCTCAATAAACCCCAAACCTCTTCCGTGATGAATGGAATCATCGGATGCAACAATCGCAAGATTTGGTCCAGGCAATGGGCAATCACTCGTTGGGCCACCGCTCGCGTACCTTCTTCCTGCAAGCGGGACTTCCCCATCTCAACGTAAAAACTGCAAAATTCATCCCAGGCAAAATCGTACAAAGTGCGGGCCGCCTCAGCATACTGGTACGTATCAAGTGAACGGGTCACTTGCTCGGTCACACTCGTCAAGCGACTCA
Source organism: uncultured Pirellulaceae bacterium (assembly GCA_964640885.1). Lineage (GTDB taxonomy): Bacteria > Planctomycetota > Planctomycetia > Pirellulales > Pirellulaceae > JAZADA01. The sequence continues at coordinate 3,949 of CAZXJC010000025.1, forward strand.
ACAACCAGCGATCTTCAAAAGCCAGTTGATCGGCTGTCACTTGCTCGGCTGAATACCCTTCCATATTCAAAAGCGTAAAGCGAGCCGCATTCCAGAGTTTGTTACAGAAGTTCCGGGCCACTTCGAACCGTTCGCTGACTACCGGGCCCCGCGGCAACTGCTGATCTTCCGGAGAACGAGCCCATTGGGTAGAAAACTCTTCAGAGCATTTCTTGCAAGCCACTTTGGGTAATTCCCGATTCTTCTTGGTTTGATCCATGAGTGTCCCACAATGAGGACATTCAAATTGCACCGGCATGCGAACATCTTGCGTTTCGGTTGTCAGGTGTGCCAGTCCGAAACGCAAAGCATCCGGCCCAAACTTCTCGATCACGTCCAATGGATCGACTCCGTTCCCCTTCGACTTGGACATTGTTTCGCCGTAACCATCGAGTATCTTGGGGTGGATAAAAACCTGTTCAAAGGGAATCTCTCCCATATTATTGATACCCATCAATACCATGCGAGCTACCCACAAGGTGATGATGTCGCGACTCGTAATCAGGGTACTGGTCGGATAGAAACGGGCCAGTGCGGGATTTTCTTCTGGCCAGCCAAGTGTACTGTGGGGCCAGAGCGCAGAACTAAACCAGGTATCCAGTACATCTTCTTCACGTTGATACCCGCGTTGCTCCAGTTCACTTTCCAGGGCACTGTCTGCGACTTCAAGTCCGACGTGCACGGTGGCATAAATCTCTTGTTCCGCGTCACCTTGCTCGCTTTCTGCCGTCTCGAGGGTAGCCTCGTTCAACTCGACCTGGTAAGACAGTTGCCCGGATTCTACTTGCGGCATTTGCCGCAGCTTTTCCACCGACTCTTCCAACTGCTGCTGACTTTCGAAACTTTGCGACCAAATCGGAATCTGGTGTCCCCACCACAATTGACGACTAACGGGCCAGTCCCGTTTTTCAGAAAGCCAGTCTAAATAACCTTTCGCGTACCGGGTGGGGAAAATCTTCACCTGTTCATCGATCACCGCATCCATCGCTGACTGTGCCAGCTTGTCCATTTTGACGAACCACTGGTCCGCCAGGTAAGGTTCAATCGGTGTCTTGCTCCGATCCGAATGTGCCAGGTCAATTTCTCGATCCTCGATTTCGATCAGCAGTTCAGCAGCCTGCAGGTCTTCCACGACACGCTGGCGAGCTTCCTGGATCGTCAATCCGCGATAACTTCCCGCGTTGCTATTGAGCGTACCGTCCCGGTTGAGAATATTGATCATCGGCAACTCTTGACGAATGCCAACTTCGTAATCATTGGGGTCATGCGCAGGGGTTATCTTGACACAGCCACTTCCCATTTCCGGTTTTGCCCAGACATCCGCTACGAGCGGGATCTCACGATCCATCAAGGGTAACTTCACCAGCCGACCAGCCAGTGCCATGTCTCGGAGTTGAACCAACTGCGGCAGCATTGTTTCACGCTGCTGTTGCAAAGCTTCCAATTGCGTTTGCAGGATGTCCTTATCTTTCGCTGAAGCAGCCGCCAAACGATCACTCAGTTCCGCTGTCAACTTATCCAGGGCCGCTGACGGATCCGGATGAACCGCGACCGCTGTATCACCGAGCATAGTTTCTGGTCGTGTCGTGGCCACTGTCACGTGGGTCGGTTCACCTGCCTGGGGATCGATCACCGGGTAACGGATATGCCAAAAGTGCCCTTGAACCAGTTCGTGAAAAACCTCGTCATCACTCACTGCTGTTTGCAGAAACGTGTCCCAATTAACCAGTCGTTTCCCACGGTAAATAAGTTCCTTGCGGAACAAGTCAAAAAATGTGGTCCGTACAGCCCGGGCACAGACGTCGTCAAGTGTAAAACGGGTTCGCTCCCAGTCACAGCTGCAACCCATCTTCTTGAGTTGGCCGAGAATCCTCGTTTCATACTGTCCCTTCCAGTCCCAGATACGTTGGACCAGGGCCTCTCGTCCCAAATCATGCCGTGTCTTGCCTTCTTCTTCCCGAAGACGTTTCTCAACAACGGCCTGAGTTGCGATCCCAGCATGATCGGTACCAGGCATCCAGAGCGTGTTGAAGCCTTGCATCCGTTTCAAGCGGATAAGCACATCTTGCAGCGTATTGTTCAGGGCGTGGCCCAGGTGTAGCGCTCCGGTTACATTCGGAGGTGGAATAACAATGCTGAACGTCGGTCGCGTATCGCTAGGGTCCGCTACAAAGCACTGCCGGGTTTCCCAAAATTCGTAGATGCGGTCCTGCGACTCGCCATAATCAAACCGGTTTGGGACGGATTCAGGAGTAAATTCCGTTGACATGAAATGCTCAATCTATCTCTGTTGAAATGTGGGTCTGGCAACAACTAGTTCAGAAAGAACTCATCAGCCAGCAACTTCTCTCTACGGGTTCGAGCGTGCCAGGCTGTCGGGAACATCGGTTGTCGGTTCAACTTTCACCGGGTTGATCGGTTGATCTTTACAGAGCTTGTATTCCACGGCATCAACCAAAGCAATCCAACTCGCCTCGATAATATTATCACTAACACCTATCGTGCCCCATACATCTTCCTGATCGGCGCTTTCGATAATCACTCGAATTCGAGCTGCCGTACCGGCCTCGGAATTGACTACTCGCACTTTATAGTCGACAAGGCGCATGTCGCGTAAGGCCGGAAAGCTCCCGTTGAGTGCTTTTCGCAAGGCTCCATCGAGTGCATCAACGGGACCATCTCCCTCAGCCACCTCGTGACGCAATTGGCCAGCTACATCTACTTTGACTGTCGCTTCCGTCAGGATTTTACCGTCTCGCTCTGCACTAACACCAACGTGGTACTTGGTACGATCAAAATGCGGTTGAAAAACACCTGCGCATTTTCTCACTAACAGATCAAAGGAAGCCTCGGCTGCTTCAAACTGGTATCCCTGGTTCTCGAGCGTCACAACCTGCAACAAGATTTTGTCTAGCAACTCCCGATTGTCTTCAACATTATATTGCTTAGTGCAAGCCATGATATTACTGCGACCAGACAACTCGCTAATCAAAACCCGTCGAGCGTTCCCCACCTGTTCAGGATCCATATGCTCGTAACTGGCAGTCGCTCGATTGATGGCATGCACATGCATACCACCCTTGTGTGCAAACGCACTTTGTCCAACAAACGGCTGACCCGCCCTCAAATTCATATTGACCGTCTCGTAAACATAGCGAGACAATTCAGTCAGTTGTTCGAGAGATCGTCCGGCGAGGACCTGGTAACCCGTTTTCTTAATTGCCAGGTTGGCGATTACAGAGACCAAATCAGCATTACCGCAACGTTCGCCGATCCCGTTGACTGTCCCCTGGACATGTATGGCTCCAGCGTCAACTGCGGCCAGTGAATTGGCAACTGCTAACTCGCAATCATTGTGACAGTGGACACCAAGTGATGCTGCCGTCTCTTTGAGCAATTCGGCCACCTCGCTTGTGCAGCGACTTATCTCCTCCGGCATACTACCACCGTTCGTGTCACACTGAACGATCAGCTGCGCGCCAGCCTGGGCAGCAGCCAGCACGGCCTTTCCAGCGTACTCCGGATTCGCCTTCCCGCCGTCAAAAAAATGCTCGGCATCGTAAATCACTTCGCGTTCCGCGCTGACCAGATACTCCACGCTTTGGGCAATCATCTCCAGATTTTCTTCCAGGGTTACCCGGAGAACTTCCGTGACATGGAAATCCCAGGTTTTACCAACAACCGTGCAAACCGGGGCTTCCGAATTCACCAGGGCCTGCATGCCCGGATCGTCTTCGGCAGCAATTCCTTTCCGCCGTGTCATGCCAAAAGCGCAGACTTTCGTGTGCTGCAGATCAAGTTGTTGAACTCGCGCAAAGTATTCGGCATCTTTTTCGTTCGAAAGTGGATAGCCACCTTCCACGTAATCAACACCCATTTCGTCCAGCCGCTTGGTAATCTGCAATTTGTCCTGCAAGGACAAACTGACCCCTTCACCCTGCGTGCCGTCACGTAACGTCGTATCGTAGATTTGAATCGATCGCATCAGACTCTCGCCGCCTTAATAATCAACAAAAAACCCTGAGACCCGGTTGAGTCTCAGGGCAAATTGTATCGTCCTAGACGTTCGTTGCCCCTTAACCCGGTTGGTACCAAATAATCGTTCGTCGTCTGGTTACCATCTGACACCCAACCCCACTCATCACCATGCGTTCACACCAAAAAGACAGGCCCCAAGCACACATTTCACTATAAGGTCGATCAGCACAAGCGTCAACGCAATGGAGTCATGGTCCGTCCGAGAGCAATCCGCCAGTCGCTGCAGGCCCGTCCTTTTTGCTCGGCACCAGCCCCTTACTCTTCATCGTCTGCTGCTGCTTCTTCCTCTTCGTACTCTTCATCGTCTGCTTCTTCTTCCTGTTCGTACTCTTCATCGTCCGCCTCTTCGTATTCTTCATCGTCTGCCCCTTCCTCCTCTTCGTACTCTTCATCCTCTGCTTCGGCTACCACTTCGTCTTCCTCGTACTCATCTTCTTCCTCATCTTCTTCCTCGTACTCATCTTCTTCCTCTTCATCGTACTCTTCTTCGCTTGCTTCTTCACCTTCTGCTAATTCGCATTCTTCCTCTTCGTATTCTTCATCCTCTGCTAATTCATCTTCTGCGTCCGCTACTGCTTCATCCTCGTATTCGTCGGTAACGTCTTCCTCGTCAGCAAGCAATTCCTCTTCGTAATCCTCTTCCTCTTCTTGCTCATACTCTTGCTCGTCAACTGCCTGCTCCAACGATTCCTGTTCGTACTGTTCCTCGTCCAGTTCCCCGTCGACATACTCAAAATCAACTGCGGAATCACTTGCCGTCTCCAAGACCTCGCCGGTCAAAACGGCCACCCCGGACTCTCCTGGTAAGCTCATCGCTCCCACCGATCCAGGAAGCCTTCCGGGGTCAGCAACATCGCCACCCGCTGGTGACGACCCCCAGTCTGCGTTAAGTGGAGCGACCGTCTCTGGCACAATATCTTCTTCACCTGCTTGAATTCGCTCCCACTGTTCCATGGTCATCAATACTTCACGCGCCTGCGAACCAGCATACTCTCCGACAATTCCATCTTCAGCCATGTAGTCAATTAAACGGGCAGCGCGTCCATAACCGATCCCTAAATTTCGTTGCAGCAGCGAGACACTACCACGACCTTCACGAATCACAATGTCGACAGCGGAGTCAAATAGATCATCTGTTTTACGAGACGGATCCTTACCCGTGCCATCAGCAACCTGAACTTTCAGATTGACCAGCTCATTAACAAAGTTCTGCTCGCCAGTACTCACCGAATCAACGACAGCATTGATTTCATCGTCGCTGAGGTAAGTCCCCTGTCCCCGCAGCAAGGTACTTGTACCCGGCCACAGAAATAGCATGTCGCCATTACCGAGAAGTTTTTCAGCACCGATTTCATCCAGGACAACCCGGCTATCGGTACGACTGGCTACCTGGAAGGAAATCCTGGCAGGCAAGTTTGACTTGATCAGTCCGGTAATCACGTCAACTGTCGGTTTCTGAGTGGCAAGAATGAGGTGGATACCAACGGCACGACTCTTCTGTGCCAGCCGGATAATATGCTGTTCCACATCCTTCCCGGCGGTCATCATGAGATCCGCGATCTCATCCGCAATGATCACGACGAAGGGCAAACGCCGAGGAATTTCCTGGCGCTCCTGCTCGGTCTCCGGTTCCATCCGTTCCATCAGTTGTTCTTCAGTCAACTGGTTATAGCGACTGACATGACGCACACCAGCCCGCGCCAGTAACGTATAACGCTCTTCCATTTTATCGACGGCCCAGGCCAGGATTGCCTCTGCCTTCTTCATTTGCGTAACCACTGGGTGCATTAAATGAGGCAACTGGCCATAGCCTGACAACTCGACCATTTTCGGATCGATCATCAACATCCGGACTTCATCCGGACGCCGTGTCATAAGAATCGAGCAGATAATCGAATTCAAGCAGACACTCTTTCCAGTACCGGTACGACCTGCAATCAACAGGTGAGGCATCGTGGTCAAGTCGAAAGCAAGAGGACTCCCTGAAACATCCTTGCCCAGGAAAATCGGGATCTGCATTTTGTCCGTGCGACTATCCATCTCCTCAATTACTTCACGGAGCCGAACAACCTGTTGCGTCTCGTTCGGGACCTCGATACCGACGGTATTCTTGCCGGGGATAGGAGCAACAATTCGCACACTGGGAACACGTAAAGCAATCGCCAAATCGTCGGAAAGACCAGCTATCCTGGAAAGCCGCAAACCGGCTTCCAGTTCTACTTCGTACTGCGCGATGACCGGACCCGTTTCTACCTCGACCACCTTGACCCGGAATCCAAAATTCGAGAATGTTTTTTCCAGCAATTTCGCTTTCTGACGCACCTCGACAGCCTGCTCTTGTAAGTGCACGTGATCTGAAGGCAACAACAATTCGTTTTCGGGTAACTCGTAATCTGCCTGCGAGGGACTGCGACTGGCTTCTTCAAGCGACTCAATCACCTCCTGCCGTTCTGTCTTTTTCGGTTTCCGAAGAACTGCAAAATGCGGTTTCCGTGCCGCCCGGCGTGATTTTTTAGATCGTTTTTTATCAGTGCCGGCTGATTCTGATTCACTTTCTGCAACAGCCAACTCCTCCTCGGCTTCATCATCAGCTCCCAGCTTTTTACCGCTGACGAGAATCGGCATCTCTTCTTCCTCTTCTTCTTCTTCCTCCTCATCCTCCTCTACTTCTTCCTCTTCTTCCTCTTCGTAGAGATCCTCTTCCTCTTCATATTCGTATTCATCTTCTTCTACTAACTCACCCCGCTCAACTTTTACTGACGGTTTTCTGGCAATTAGCCAACGCCCCAGTCGCAATGAAGACCCCAGGAAAATCAAAATAGTCCGGCGGGCCACTCCGACCACGGCGTAATCGGTTGCCAGCAAGAGTCCGCCACAAATCAAGCTCACGGCCAAGATCAAACCGCCAGCAGTAGCAAAATATTCCAAGAGGATAGCTTTCCCAAGAGCACCCAGGTAACCTCCGGCACCAATCATCGGACCTGGAGAAACATCACCCAGCAAGATAGCCATCACGGTGGTCAGTCCGACAGCCGAAGAAAACCATCCTAGCGAACGAACG
>CAZXJC010000026.1:0-2639 GCA_964640885.1 uncultured Pirellulaceae bacterium
CCTTTTTACGGATTCCTGGATAGAAGCGGCAACTCAATAAAACACCATCCTTGGTCGGCAGTTTCTTAGTTACCGGAGCCGGTATTTTCGGTTTTTTTTTGTCGTCGTCTTGAGCGTCGACTGAGGGAACATTGATCAGTAGGGGTTGAGCCAACAATAGTGCTAATAGCAGCAATGTGGATGAACTCTGCAGAGAATGGCCAGGATGTTGTTGCAAACAGCGACGAAAAAAGCGAAACATGGGAAGAAACTCCTGATTGACCACAGCGGGGTGGGTGAGCGGAGCCAACGATTGGTTTTCCGATCGGTTGAATTTATCGTAGGAGCGGTGGCAGTTTACGTCAACGATTCCCCGGGAAAATAGGGTTGAATTGTCGGTTGTCGTCCCCGTTCATGACTCTTGGGTAAGCAGGTCGATACGTATTGTATGAGCAATTAAGGGGTTTTGGACGAAAATGAGTACATTTGGGCTGCCTACACGCTTACTTTTCTAAGGGGCTATTGTTGAGGGCTTTTTATTTAGCAGGTCTGATATTCGGTGTTTGCGGTAAAACACGCCTAACAAGCAGTAGGATCCCTAGCTGTAGACTTATAGCTTCACTTGCATTCTCGGGAGGAATGGAGAAGAATAAGGCTATGTTGGTGTTGGTAACGACTGCCAAACTCCTTGATCAGCAAGGTTTAGACCAAATTGTCGCTGGTAGCCAAGAGCTTTGTGGCTGCTACCGTGCAGACTAATATTGGGAACAGGAGAGTTACACGTGAAGTTCTTTTCCGGAATTCAGGCTTGGTGGCAGGTACAGACCGGTCACGAAGAAACCCCCTTTGATGGCGATTCGTCTGCCTTTTTGGCGAGTGTTGTCGTGCACATCTTTTTGCTCGTCGGTTTAGGCCTCTGGCCGATGATCTTCGAGGAAGAGAATATCGACTTGACGATGACTGAAATGGAGCAGGTTGAAGAGCTAAAGGTTAACGAAGAGGTCTATTTTGATGACCAGCCATCGATTGACATCGGGGCTGTCAGCCTGGCCGATACCGAGATGGCCACTTCTCAAGCTCCCGAGATTTCTGAAGTATCGGCGATCCCGAATCCTGTAGAGATTACAAGTGACATTGTTAGCGAGATACCGGTCAACCAGCAGGTTGAAGTGGCGACGGGATTGAAGTTCAGTGAGTTGCTGCCAGTGAAAGGCTATGTTGGCGAGAGCACGCGAGGAGCGGTCGGAGCGATCGATCGTATCACGCATGAAATTCTCTTGTCGATGCAGGAACGACGTACGCTGGTAGTCTGGTTTTTCGATCAATCGGCAAGTCTTTTACGTGAGCGGGAGTTAATTCACGATCGATTCGATCGGATTTATGACGAGTTGGGCGTTTTGGAGGCTGCTGGTAATGAAGCCTTCAAGCGACATGCCAGCAAGCCGCTCTTGACGGCCATGGTGGCCTTTGGCCAGCAAGTTAGTTATCCCCTTGCGGATCCAACCGATAATTTGACTGAGATTAAAGCGGCCTTGAAGAACGTTGCCCGTGACGATTCAGGGCAAGAACGCGTCTTCGAGGCCATTTACAAGACAACCAACAAGTTTAAGAGTTACCGTGAATCGGGACCCGATGGAGAACCGAAGCGGAACGTGATGTTTATCGTTGTTACGGATGAAGCGGGCGACGACCAAAAAGGCTTGGAACCGACGATCAAGATTTGTCGTAAAGCGGCGATCCCGGTTTATGTTGTCGGAATTCCTGCCCCGTTCGGCAGGATGGTAACCCAGGTTAAGTGGGTTGATCCGGATCCGAAATTTGACCAGTCGGCTCAATGGGGCGAAGTTAGCCAGGGGCCAGAGTCGTATTTGCCGGAACGAATTAAACTGCACTTTTCCGGTTCTCGTGAGGATCGAGCTCCTATCTCCTCAGGCTTCGGGCCCTTTGCCTTAACACGCCTGACGATTGAGACTGGTGGTCAGTACATTCCCGTCCATCCAAATCGTCGTGTAGGAAAAGACTTGCGACGTTCAGAAACTTCCGCTTACGCCGCTTACTTTAAACGGTTTTTTGATCGGCAACGGATGATGCCTTATCAGCCAGATTATGTCTCAGCTGATGAGTACATGCGACGTATTAATGGGAGTAAGATGCGAAGCTCCTTGATGCAGGCTGCCAACCGCTCCTGGTTGACTCCCTTAAGCGAGCCCCAGTTGCGATTTGTGAAACGTAATGAAGCGAGCTTTGCCACTATGCTTTCCGAGGCCCAAAAAGATGCGGCCGTTTTGGAACCACGTGTAAACCAGATTTTCCAGGTGCTCAAGCTTGGTGAGTCAGCTCGTAGTGAAGAAGAGTCTGTTCGCTGGCAGGCTGGTTTTGATCTGGCGATGGGACGTGTGATGGCAGTCAAGGCACGTACCGAAGCTTACAACGCGATGCTTGCCAAGGCCAAGCGGGGACTGAAATTCAAGAACCCTAAGAACAACACCTGGATATTGACTCCTGCGGATGAATTGACTGTGGGCAGCCAGGTTAGCAAGACGGGTGACAAGGCCAAGGAGTACTTGAAGCGTGTCGTCGAGGAACATGCTGAGACGCCCTGGGCCTTGTTGGCGCAACGTGAACTGGATGAGCAGATTGGTTGGAAATGGGTCGATGAT
>CAZXJC010000027.1:0-2572 GCA_964640885.1 uncultured Pirellulaceae bacterium
TTAGCGACAGGATCGATTGAAGTGACTTACGGTGCAAGACTGCTCGGCTGTGACTTATACCTGCGTCAATCATGGTGTCAAATCGGCAGAGCTTGTGTCGATCTGGTCACTGGCTACCAGTTTACCCGAATCGACGAATCACTAAACATCCATAGTAATAGCACTCACATTACCCAGACGGGCACAGCCACACTCGAGCTTACTGATGAGTTTGCAACCCGCAACAGCTTTCACGGAGGCCAGTTGGGCTTGATCTCGCAATCAGAAGGGACTTGCTGGTCTCTGACGATGCTTGCCAAAGTCGGCTTGGGCAATACTCACCAGGTGGTAAACGTGCGGGGGAACCGAGTCATCACTGTTCCTGGCGGCTCTCCCAGCACCGAGGCGAGGTGGCTGTTAGCACAAGATTCCAACAGTGGGACCCACGAGAACAATCAATTCACCGTCGTTCCAGAACTAAACTTTCGCTACACGCAACACCTGAGCGAATCTGTAGACCTTAACATCGGTTATAGCTACATCTACTGGAGCAACGTTGTACAACCCGGCAGTCAGGTTAGCCGAATTGTCGATGACAATCCCAATGGCACGCAACCGTTAGTGAACATGGTCAACGATGACTACTGGTTGCAATCTCTCGATTTTGGCATTACCTGGTGGTTCTAGTCGCAGACCGAATCCTGTTTACAGCCAGGACTCGAAGAGTTGGTCAACGGTTTGCAAGTACTCGTCATCCTCTTGCACTGCCTGGTCCCGGCTGATCATCGAAACCGCCTGTTGCAGCCCCTGATCCTGCTGGTAGTAAACATCGGTTTCACCTTCGGCCGTGGCAGCACCGACCAGCAAATCCTTGAGATGATTATAGTTATCGGTTTCGGCGAGATCATTCTGTGTCAAGTTGTAGGTGCTGATCTTCTGATTCGCCGCGTCCAGCAAAATCACGTCGCGCAATTGAGCTTCCCAGGCCATCCAGGCATCGGAGTCGCCGTCATCATTGGCATCAACATCTTGCAACCAGGGCAAATCACGACCATCGGTAATCACATCGTTGTCTGATTCTCGATCGGCCATATTAACGCCAACGATTTGAATCCCCAGTCCGTCGTGATTGGCATCCAAGTCATCCTGCAAAGTGTCCAAGTGACCAAACTGAGTTCTACAGTAGGTGCATGTCGCGAGGCCAAAATAGAAGGCCGTCACATTGCCCTCGTAGTCCCGCGGAGAAACATCCTGGCCATGGGGGGCTGAGGTTTCGTTTACGTCTGGCAAACTGAAGTCTGGCACTTTGACAACTTCATCGTGAGAATGGTCGTGCCCGTCATCACCACTCTCCTCGCTACTAGCATCCGATGCGGAGGTAAAATCAACGGCCGCAGCCCCATGATCCAAAGTGATTAGCGGTACTGGCAACCCGTGTCCCAACTGCCGAACGGCATGTCCGGCCTCCCAGGAAAGAACTGCCGAGTTAACAACTTCCTGGGTATCAGTAACATCAATCATCAGCGTATGACTAGTATCGTGCCAGGTCACATCCGTCGCTTCGTACTGATCCCAGGAGGAATCCAGGGCGACCCATTGTTCCTCCGGTTGCTCGCCAAACGATCCAAACAGGGAAGTCTCACGCGTGTGAACCGAAAAATCAGCCAGTGTAAAGGTACTGGCTTCACGTCCTCGTTCACCAAAGTCGTTATTCAACCCGTTGGTATCTTCTGCCAATTCGATGGTGATCTGGTCATTTTGATTCTCGCTACCACCTTGCGAACCGACTGCTTCCTGACCATCAATCAAGTAGGCTGGTTGTACCTGGCTAATTACGTAACTCCCCGGAGCCAGGTCTGCAAACTCGTATTTTCCATGGCTATTGGTCGTCAGCGTGTGGGAAACAGCCTGGTCACTAAAATCGGTACCCGTGAGATTTACCGTCACACCGGCCAAGACCATTTCAGTGGCATCCTGGAGTCCATCATTATTAACATCAATATAAACACTGCCAGCCAACGTGCTGGGAATGTAATCCAGGACATTAACCGTCACGGTGGCCTGAGCCGTTTCAACGCTGCCATCATTAATCGTGTAGGTAAACGTTTCCTGGGCCTCAAAATCAGTAGCCGGTGTATAGAGCAGGCTCAATCCATCACTGGCAATGCTCACCGTGCCACCCTGGTCCGGAGTGCCGACGGCTGTGATCGTTAACGACTCACCGGTGTCAGGAGCAATCGAGTCATTGCTGAGTGGATCCAGCACCTGGTCGGCGATGTTCTTTATCGCTTGCAAGGTATCCGCGATCGCTTGTGGAGGATCGTTCTCAGGTGTTAGCGTCACTGTCACTTGCCCCACCGACACGCCACCATTGCCATCGCCCACGGTATAGGTAAACAATTCGTCGCCAAAGAAGTCGGCCGCCGGGGTGTAGAGAAGCGACAGACTGTCAGTTGCCAGTTGAACTGACCCTCCCTGGGTCGGGGTCGTAACAATTGAAATCACCAGTGTTCCGCCATTAGTCCCCAGCGTGTCATTTGCCAGTACGCCAAGTGTCTGCTCAGTACTGTCTTCGGCGAAGGTAAAGAGATCG
>CAZXJC010000028.1:0-3431 GCA_964640885.1 uncultured Pirellulaceae bacterium
CAAGCAATTTCGGGATGCTGCAAGCTTACTCGAGGAACGGGGACAACAGTGGCAGTTACGTCGGGCTCGCCTGGCTAACGATTTGCCACCCCGACGGATGGAGATCGGTGATCAACCGATTCAGGAAGTGGAATTGTGGGACCTGGTCAGTGCCTTCGGACGTGTCTTGAGAGATGTGCAACAGGTTCAACCATCCAACATTGTCTACGATGAGACGCCTATCCAAACTCACATGCAGCGTATTTACCAGCGACTCCATGATGACCAGCAGGTAGCGTTTTCCGATATGTTCGACCAGAGAATGCACAAGTCACGGATGATCGGAGTCTTTCTGGCAGTTTTGGAACTGGTCCGACATCATAGTGTCGATACCAGGCAAGATCAGTTGCACGGGGAGATCTGGATTATCCCGGGCGGGCAATTCCAGCAAGGTGATACGTTTTCAGATGTTGATGAGTATGGCGGTTCTGCCCTTACATCTGAGGATACTTCCGAATTGTCGCAATAGAGAGTTGTGACGTTTTTTGAAAACGTGTCCGACAGAACTCCTGGGGGTAATTGTGGCTGCAGATCAGCGGCCTCCCCTTCCCGCTGCTGTGGCACAATCGTAAACTGGTCGATCGGGCTTGATGGTCTTCATTTCCGGGAAAATTATCAGTAGAAGAACACTCGGTTGTTTCTAGCAGTTTTATTGGATGGCGTGACACGATGCTCAAGAATCTGCCAGTGAAGAAATTGGTTCACGGTGACCTCACGATTGAGGGTTATTCTCGTGCCGCTGTGCAAACCTACTGGAGAATTCCCGAGTTAAAACTGGGTTTCGATTTGGGAGCCCATCCCTGGGGGTTCATGGGAACTCCTACCTGGTTCATATCCCATACCCATCTGGATCACATCGCTGCCTTACCGGTCTACGTGGCGCGGCGACGGATGATGAAGATGGAACCGCCGACCATTTACATGCCAGAGTCGGCCATCGAGATGATGAAACGCCTGTTGCAATGTTTTTCTCGGTTAGACCAGGGCCGTTTACCGTGTGAACTGGTTCCCGTCGTGGCCGGCGATGAAATTGAGCTCTCTCGTGAACTGGTTGTTACGACAGCAGCGATGAAACACCGCGTGCAATCTGTGGGATACTGCGTTTGGCGTCGGCGCAGTAAGTTGAAATCCGAATATCGGGATCACAGTGGCGACCAGATTCGAGATTTGCGACTTTCGGGCGTAGAAGTTTCCGAGGAAATACGAACGCCAATTCTTGCCTACCTGGGAGATACGGCCCCTCAAGGACTGGATGATTCGCCCGTGATGTATGAAGCGAAAGTGTTGATAGCCGAAATGACATTTGTTGCTCCAGGTCATAGTCCTGACAAGATCCATAAGCATGGGCACATGCATGTTCAGGATTACGTGGATCGCAGGGACCTTTTCAAGAATGAACTCATCATTGCCAGTCACTTTAGCACCCGATATACGGATCGCCAGGTGCGAGAATTTGTCAAGAAGTCATTACCTGATATGCTTGATGACCGACTGCATCTCTGGATTTGACCGGTTACTGCTCCGCCAGGAAAGCTTTCCTGGTGTAAGTAAAGGATGTCAGAGGGTAACGACCTGCTGAGGAAGGTGGTATCGCTGTGCCTGAACGCAACCGACCGTTGCTTCCTGATGATCCGCCGAGGGCTGCCTATATCCATGTACCGTTCTGTCGCCACCGTTGTGGTTACTGTAATTTCGCGTTGATTGCTGACCGCGACGATCTCGTGGAATCCTACCTGTCGGCTCTGCGGCAGGAATTGTCGTGGCTCGATGGTACATTTGAAGTTGATACGCTTTATTTCGGTGGTGGAACTCCTTCCCATTTACCGCCCCCTTTACTGGAACAACTCTTCCAGATCGTTTTCGAGCGATTTACGCTGGCCGCTGGATTCGAATTTACAATGGAAGCGAATCCAGCTGATATTACCACTGACCTGGTCCAGGTCATGAACGCCTATCAGGTTAATCGTGTCAGCTTAGGGGCTCAGTCGTTTTCAGACCGCAAGCTGGCTGTTTTAGAACGAAATCACAATGCTACTGTAATTAAACAGGCCGTTGACTGGTTGCAGGTCACCGTTCCTTCTATTTCATTGGATTTGATGTTTGCCGTTCCTGATGAGTCGATCGATGAATGGGAGACTGATTTGCGTCATGCGATGGCATTGTCTCCGCAACACATTTCTACTTACGGGTTGACGTTTGAACCGGGTACTGCTTTCCAGCGACGTCGACAGAATGAAGAGTTCCAGTTGGTTTCGGAGGAGCAGGACCGGCTGATGTATGAAATGGCGATTGAACGACTGGCTGAATACGGCATGGAACACTATGAAGTTTCCAGCTTTGCAATTCCAGGAAAACGAAGCCGGCATAACGAGACCTACTGGTCGGGCAGGAGCTATTTTGCTGCTGGCCCGGGTGCTGCTCGTTATGTAAACGGACGACGGGAGACGAATCATCGCAGCACGATTGGCTATTTGCGTCGAATAAAGGAAGGCCAGTCGCCAGTTGTCGAGCAGGAAGAACTTGATCCGCCAGCGCGTGCTCGGGAGTTACTGGTGTTTGGTTTACGAAGACTGGCTGGAATTGATTGCGACCAATTTGCTGATCAAACAGGGTTCTCCGTGGCAGAGTTGGCAGGTTCTGCCATCGAAAGACTTGTTGATCTGAATTTGTTGGAGGTGGCTGGACAACAGCTTCGTCTCAGTCGCGAAGGGTTGTTTGTCAGCGATTCGATTTGGCCCGAGTTACTTTAGAGAGTCCCGGTCGGAAATAGCCAGGTAGAATTGATTTAATAGCGTTCAGACCATTCGCTCAACAAGCTGTCGATTTCTTCCAGTGTCAATGGTAACGATGGCACAGCTTGTTGATGTCGTAAGGCAGATTGTCGGAGATGTGCCGGTCTTCGGACGCGATTGACTTCATTGTGTAAATCTAGAATCCAATCAGGAAGGTCGAGTCCTGATCCGGTTGGCTCACGTGAAATCTCAGCGGTTTCCTGTTCCAGGCGATTGAGCATAGTTTGCTGCTCACCCTGGTTTAATTCTTCGAACACGGGTTCGACCAGGGCACGCAAATGGGCAATCTTCATTGGCATGACGAAGCGTTCATTGAGACGATCATGAATTGCAGTAACGCGGATGGCATATTTGTTTTGCAGCGCAGTCAATTCGTTCAAATAGTAATTCGCTTCTTCCTCAATCCGGCTGGCTAAGGCCTTGAACCACAGTTGGGCTGCTTGTGGTTGCTGGCGACGTACGAGCAGTTCATGGGCTAATACAATGGGTTTCAAGTTCCAGCAAATGCGATCGTATTTGATCCGCAAGCGGAGTAAATCTAGCAGGGTATAAAGCAGGTTGCCTTGATCACTTTGTGTCGTGGTGCTGTTGTAATCACGG